>JABFRZ010000459.1 GCA_013140785.1 Planctomycetota bacterium
GACTGGAGCAGGACGAGCGTCTGGACGAGGCGGCGCGCGCCTACGCGAAGGCGCTCGACCCGGCCCACCCGCGACCCGAGGTGGCCTTCAACCTGGGGAACACGCTGTACGCGCTCGAGCGCGCCGAGGACGCCTGCGCGGCCTTCGCGCTGGCGACCGAGCTCGACCCCGAGTACGTCGAGGCCTGGAACAACCTGGGCAACGCGCTGTCCTGGCTCGGCCGCCACGAGGAGGCGCGCGCGAAGTTCGAGCGCGCGCTCGCGCTCGAGCCCGACTACGCCGACGCGCACTTCAACCTCGCGGAGACCCTGGCGGCCAGCGGTGAGCTCGAGCTCGCGCGCCGACACTGGCGCACCTACCTCGCGCACGACCCCGATTCGTCCTGGGCCGCCGAGGTGCAGGCGCGCCTGCGCCGCACGGATCGCGTTGGCGCAGGACGGCCGCTCACTGGTCCGTCGGGAGACTCCCTCCGCCCATGAAACGACACCTCCCCCACCCAGCGGATGCTGGGCAGAGGAGGTGGAGAGTCGGCGCCCTAGAGCTGCCTAGAGCACATCGCTGACGATGTTGCTCGTGCGGCAGGAGGCCGGCTCGACGGCCTGGAAGCGGAAGGTCCGGCCCGCAGCCGACGCCGGAGGCGTGGTGAGGATCGTGGCGACGCCCGCGGCGTTGGCCGTGGCCCGACCCACGAGGCGGAACGGCCGCGCGATGCCGATCGGGATGGCGCCGCAGGCGCCCTGGTTCACGGTGCTCGCGCCCAGCGTGAGGCCCGTGTAGACGCCCACGACTCGGCGCGGAGTGCAACCGGTCACGACCAGCGAGTTGGAAACACCCGCGGTGCCCGGAACCGGGTTGGCGAGCACGAGTTGGTTGCCCGGGGGAGGCGTGGTCACCACGACCAAGTTGGGCTTGGTGATCGTGTCGGTGCCATCCGGACCATTGACCGTCAGGCTGACCGAGAAGGTCCCCGCGGCATAGGAGTGCGAGGGGTTCTGGAGGGTCGAGGTCGCGCCGTCACCGAAGGCCCACGAGCGCGAGGTGATCGTGCCCGTCGAGGTGTCGGTGAAGGCCGTGAGCAGCGGCGCGGTGCCGCTGTTCGGGGCGGAGTTGAAGCTCGCCACGGGTCCGACGGGCGGCGTTACGTCGGCCTTGAGGCCGATCACTGCGAAGAGGTCCGTCTGGATCGTGTTGATCCCCGGGCCACCTACCGAGGGGCCCTGGATCCGGAAGAAGTTCGTGCCGAACGGGCTGCCCGTGACCGTGTGCTCGATGGCGGGATTGCCGAGGTACTCGCGGCCGTTCGCATCCAGGATCGGGAGGCCGGTGTCCCATTGCAGGAAGGGCCCGATGGCTCCGCCGAGAGCACCCGTGAAGACGCCCGGAACCCCCCGGCCCACGTCGTCCGTGAAGTTGATGCCACGCACGCCAGCGTTGGCAGCGACGAAGTTGTGCACGCTGAAGGGCGTAGTGACGGTGTAGTTCTGGCCGGCGATCAGGTTGTCCACCCGCACGCGAAGGCGGGCGAAGACCTCTTGCTCACCGTTGACGGGCCCGGCGTCGTTGAGGAAGCCGCCCTGGATCGTCAGGACCAGGAGCGCCTGGCCGGCGTTGTTGGTCGGCATGGCCGCCTCGGCCATCGCAAAGAAGGTGTGGTCGGACCAGATGCCCCCGTAGTTGGCCGGGAAGGGCAAGGCGGGATTCACGAGCACCGGCACGGCCGTATCCAACAGGCACAGGGCCGTGTCGGTGATGCAGGCGTCCAGCCGCAGCCCGTTGTTGTCTTCGTACCAGTCGGGGAAGCCGTGGTTGACGTTGGTCGGGCCGACCGCAGCCAGGCCTTGCGCGCCGGCCAGGCCGGCAGGGACCAGGGCCGCGAGAGCTGCGGCTTGGAAGAGGGACTTGTGCAGACGCATTGCGATTGACTCCAATTGCTGGACGTGGCGGGGGGAGGGGGATCGGGAATCCGGACCGGCCAGAGGCCGCCGCCTTGGGGTCCGAATGCTCAAAGCATAAGCACTCAGCTGTGTTTGCGGCATCCTAGAATCAGAACTTCCTAGAGGGCGATGCTACCCATCCCGAATCCGGTCGAACCTTCCCGATTGCCGCCAGAAACAGCATCTTCAGAGCTGTCTGGCGTCGGGCAGATGGACGGGCTGTTGCGTAGCTCAGGAGCGGCGCCATCACGACTGCACGGTCCTACAATCGAGGGCGCGAACGGCTTGCCCGGGCACCCTGCCGCCGTCAGGTCACGCCGGCCCGCGAGGCACCCCTACGCCTGGCTTGGCCAACGGAGCCTGGGCCTAGCAGCCTGTCGGAGTAGTCCCGTCGCGAGGCAAAGCGTTCTACGGCGAGGCAAGGAGCGCGACGGAAAGACAGCGGAGGTGGCCTTCCTGGCCACCGAGCATGGCTTTCCTAGCGCGACGCTGCATCGGCGCAGAACGCGAAGCCGCAGCAGGGACTACTCCGACAGGCTGCTAGAACCCGTGCTCGAGCAGGTACTGGACCGAGGCCAGGATCTCGGCCCGCCCGTGGCGCGGGCCGATCTCGAGCACGCGCTCCGCATCCTTGGGCAGGTACTCGGCGATCAGCTTGAAGTCGACCTCGCCCGCGCCGATCGGGAGCTCGGCCTCCTCGGCCGATGCGTCTTGCAGGTGCACGCCGAGCATGCGCGGCGAGAAGGCGTCGAGCCACTGGCCCTGCGTGGTGAGACCGAGGAGCTCGCGCTGATGGATGCTGCCGACGTCGTGCCAGTACTTGAGGCTCGCGAGATCGTCGAGCACCCAGCCCATGGCCTCGAAGCCGATCAGGTCGTCGATCTCGCGCCCGGGCTCGACCGCGAAGGCCGTGGCCGGCGATTCCTGGGTCAAGGTGTGCAGCGAGCGACAGAACTGCTCGACTTGCTTGGTCGCCTTGCGCTGCATGCGCTTGACGAAGGACTGCACGTCCTCCTTGAGCTCACCGTTCTCGGTGCCGCGCGCGATGCGCTGGTTCAGGCCCTCGGCCTCGCGCTTCAGCAGCCCGTCCTCGACCTTGGCGCCGCGCACCACGATCGTGTTGCAGCCCCAGCGCTGCGCCAGGCGCACGTGGCGACGCACGGAGTTGAGCGCGCGCTCGCACTCCTCCGGCACCAAGCTGCCCAGGCGCTCGACGGCCATCGAGCCGTTCAGCGGATCCCGGCAGCCGACCACCATCGAAGGGATGGTGACACCGGTCTCGCGCCGCGACTCGTCCAGCCCGTCCATCGACGGCGGCGCCTCGTGCAGCCCGAGCTCCAAGCGCCGGAAGCCCATGCCTACGGCGGCGAAGATCTGGTCCTGGATGCTCGGGAGCCGCGCGCCGAAGCACGTGGTGGAGAGCGAGTAGTCGTTCGGGATGCCCGGAGTCGTCACGACCGAAAGGCCCTGGGGAGGGGGAGGCCAGGAAGGACACTCGGCGGAGGGGGGTCCGCCGCAGGACTATACCTCGACCGGATGGCGGCTGAAGAAAACGGGAGACTTCGAAAAGCTCCGTTCAGGCCCGAGTCGCGCGCCGAAGCGGGCGGCAGGGATCCTTTTCAACGGACTGTCAGACGCGCACTCCGGAGCGTTGCTCGGGGACGGACGCGTGCCGCGCGAGTAGCGGGTCGAGTTCCTCCCGGACGAACTCCTCGACCTGCGCGTCGGCCCGGCCGATCGAGCGCGACGGGTCGAGCAGGGCCTGCAGGCGTGGCGCGAAGGGCTTCAGCACGGGGTCGGCCAGCAGCAGCTCGCAGAGGGGGTTCTCGCCCCCGTCGAGCAGGACGGCAACGGCCGCGTGCGTGGCCTGGCGCAGGTGCTCGTGCGCCTCCTGGCGATCGACCCCGCTCTTCGCCGCGTCCAACATCAGGTGCTCGCAGGCCAGGAAAGGCAGCTCCTCGGCCAAGTTGCGCTCGATGCGCCGCGGGTGCACCACCAGGCCCGAGCCGACGTCGAGCACGAGCTCGAGCAGCCCGTCGGTGGCCAGGAACATCTCCGGCAGCGCCAGGCGCCGCACGGCCGAGTCGTCCAGGGTGCGCTCGAGCCACTGGTTGGCGGCGGTGTGGGCCAAGGACCCGAGCTGGGAAATCACGTGGCGCGCGAGCGAGCACACGCGCTCGCAGCGCATCGGGTTGCGCTTCCAGGGCATGGCCGAGGAGCCGATCTGCTGCTTCCCGAAGGGCTCTTCGACCTCGCGTCGCGCGGCCAAGAGGCGCAGGTCCGTGCCGAACTTCGCGCCCGACTGCGCGATTCCGGCCAGGGCCGCGCCGATGCGGAAGTCGAGCTGGCGCGGATAGGTCTGGCCGGTGACCGGGAAGCACTTCTCGAAGCCCATGCGGCGCGCCACGCGGCGCTCGAGCTCGCGCACCTTGTCGTGATCGCCCTGGAACAACGACAGGAACGAGGCCTGCGTGCCGGTCGTGCCCTTGACGCCGCGAAACAACATCCGCTCCTCGACCTGCTCGAGCTCGGCCAAATTGAAGGCGAAGTCCTGGATCCACAGCGTGGCGCGCTTGCCGAGCGTGGTGGCCTGGGCCGGCTGCAAGTGGGTCAGCCCCAAGACCGGCAGGGCCTTCCACTCGAGCGCGAAGGTGCGCAGAGCGCGCAGCACGTTGACGAGCTGCGCGCGCACCAGGCCGAGCGCATCGCGCAGGATCACGAGGTCGGCGTTGTCCGTGACGTCGCACGAGGTCGCGCCGAGGTGCAGGATGCCGCGCGCCTGCTGGCAGCGTTCGCCCCAGGCGTGCACATGCGCCATCACGTCGTGGCGCAGCTCGCGCTCGTAGCGCGCGGCCAGCTCGAAATCGACGTGCTCGAGATTGGCGCGTAGCTCGGCCACCTGGGCCTCGCTGATCGGCAGGCCGAGCTCGCGCTGGCTCTCGGCCAGTGCCAGCCAGATGCGGTGCCAGGTGAGGAACTTCTTGCGCTCGGAGAAATTGGCGCGCATCGCCGCGCCGGCGTAGCGCGCGGAGAGCGGGCTCTGGTAGTGATCGTGGTCGCTCATGCGCCTAGCGCGCAGGATAGCGGGCGCGCGCGGGCGCGTCATGAGAGCAGCGCCAGGGCCGCGCAGGCGACACACAGGAGCACGCCCCCGCCGAGACGCGCGAGCAAGGCGCGCTCGGAAAGCTCGCGCCGCGCCAGCACGAACACGATCCACAGGACCAGCGCCGCGCTGACCCCGTCGGTGAGCACGTCCAGCAGCGACGCGTCGCGGCCTGGGATGTGGCTCTGGTGCCATTCGTCGAGCGCGCCGTAGCCCACGACGAGCGCGAGCACGAGCGCGATCCGCGCCGGCTCCGGGCGCGGCC
>JABFRZ010000630.1 GCA_013140785.1 Planctomycetota bacterium
CGAAAGGGGAGACACGATGAGGGAGCGTGAAACAGCATGAGCTCGCAAGAGTTCACCAGCGCCGCCGCCGAGGTGGTGGATCGCGAAAGGCTGATCCTCGATCACCTGCCGCTGCTGCAGCACATCGTCGGGCGCATGGGCTTCGACGTGCCCGGACGCGTGCAGCGCGACGACCTGTTCGGCTGGGGCATGCGCGGGCTGATCGAGGCCGCCGATTCGTACGAGCCCGCGCGTGGGCTGCAGTTCTCGACCTACGCCTACTCGCGCATCCGCGGGTCCATCCTGGACGAACTCCGCCGCCTAGACTTCCTTCCGCGTGGCCGGCGCGACCGGCTGCGCGAGGTCGAGCGCACCGTGGCCCAGCTCGAGCAGCAGCACGGCGCGCCGCCCTCGCCCGAGGAGATCGCACAGGAGCTCGGAACGACGGTGGACGAGATCGACGAGGTCCTGCACTCGGCACGCGTGGCCTCCTGGGCCTCGCTCGACGGCGGCCCGAACGAGGATTTCGGCGCGCTGCTCTCCGACCCGCGCAGCGAGGACCCCGTCGGCAGCGCCGAGTGGAACGAGATGAAGGCGCTCTTGGTGCAGGTCATCGGCGCGCTGCCGGAGCCGGAGAAGACCGTGATCTCGCTCTACTACGGCGAGGAGCTGCTGCTGAAGGAGATCGGCGAGATCCTGGGCGTGACCGAGTCGCGCGTGTCGCAGATCCACACGCGTGCGCTGTACCGCCTGAATCGCGAGCTCAAGAAGGCCAATCCGGTGACATGAGCATGGAACCCAACCTGCGACGCCGTGGCGTCATCAAGCGCGACCAGGTACGCGGCGATGGACAGGAAGCCCACGCACGCGCGCCCACGGTCGCGGCCCAGAACGCGGAAGCCCACCTCCCGCGCGCGCGCCTCGTGCGGATCGACGAGAACACCCAGGCGATCGAGTTCACTTGCCCCTGTGGCGAGGTTTCCCTGATCGAGATCCAGAGCGAGAAGAAGCCATGAGAATCCCGCTGATCGTCTGCTGCGCGAGTGCGCCCCTGCTGGGTCTCGCCGCCTGCATCATGCCGCCCTCCATGTACGAACGCGCGACCTGGGGTCCACCGCCGGAGAGCTGGCAGGAACAAGGTCGCTACCGCCAGGCCGAGCGCGCGCCCGCACCCGAGCCCGTGCCCGCGTCTGAGCCCGCACGGCCGAAGTCGGGTCCGTCGTTCTCGACCAGCGTCGATCCGTACGCCGAGTCGCTCGAGAATGCCCAGCCCCCGACGCCCGAGCCGCCGCTCTACGGCTGGGATGGGGGCGTGGTGGACGGCGCGCCGCAGGGGCGCGTCTCCGAGCAAGAGGGCACGCCGCGCGGTCTCGAGACGCCGCCCGCGGGCCGCATGCACATCATCGAGCTCTACCAGCAGGTGCTCGACGAGCGTGACGCGCTCGCCAGCGAGGTCGAGATCCTGCGCAAGGGCCTGGAGGAGACCAGCATGGCGCTCGAGGCCAAGACCAAGGAATCGCTCGAACTGGGCGCCCAAGTCGCCTCGCTCGAGGCTGCGCACGCGGGCCTGATGAGCGACAACCGCGACATCGCCGCGCGCTTGGTGCAGGCGCAGATCCGGCGCCTCGAGTCCGAGAAGCTGCTGCTCGAGACGCGCATCGAAATCGAGCGCGCGAAGTCCGAGGAAGCCGCGCTCGCGGCCGCCGCACGGCCGGGGGAAACACGGTCCGGGGAATCACAGCCGAAGTCCGCCGCGGGCAAGGCCAAGGAGCCGCCCAAGCCTCACGCGAAGGAGCATTGATGAGGCGTCTTGCTTCCGCCTGTGCCGCGCTCCTCGCGCTCGCCCTCGCCGGCTGCGTGCTCGCGCGCCCGGCCGAGATGCCGAAGCTCGCCAACGCCGTGGTTTCGAGCGACTTCGAGAGCTACGCGCTGCGCCGCATCGGCCTCTTGCCCTTCACCGGCCGCGGCCTCACGACCACCCAGGGCCTCGACCTGCAGCGCGCGCTGCACAGTGAGCTCGCGCAATCGACACCCTTCGAGCTCGTGCTCTTGGACGGCGACGACCTGGCCGAGCTCGACGCCAGCGACCCCTACCGCCGCGGCTGGTACAAGCCCAAGACGATCATCGGCCTCTCCGAGCGCTACAACCTCGACGGGATCCTGTTCGGCATCGTCACGCAGGAGCGCTTCTTCCCGCCCCAGCTGCTGTCGCTGCAAGTCGATCTGGTCTCGGCCGAGACCGGCCTCGTGATCTGGTCGGGCTCGGTCAACCTCGACGCCTCCGATCCGCGCGTCGTGAGCGGCCTGAAGGTCTACTACGGCTTCGAGGAAGACGACGATCAGGCCTGGCGCGTGGCGCTCTTGAGCCCGGAGCGCTTCGCGCGCTTCGCCGCGTTCCAGATCGCGTGCTTGCTGTAGATGGAACCATCACGAACGGCCATACCGGACCGCACTTGCAGAGCGGCGTTGATGGCGAAGGCGCCGGAGCTGTTTGCGAGGGCGCCGGTGGTCGAGAAGCTCGACGTGCTCGCGGCCAAGCTGCCGGGCTGAACGCGGATCGAATCCGGCCTGGCGCTTCCCGGCCGGAGAGCGGAGGTAGGATGCCGCCCGTCCTCCACCGCGCGCGCCGGCCGCGCTCCCCCGGGACGCGTTACGAGGAGCTGCTGCGCGCGCGCGTGCTGGCACCGCTCGGGATGGACGAGTCCGGGATCCAGCCGAGCACCGAGCGAGAGGCGCGCCTCGCGCCTGGGTACTGGCCGAACGATCCCGAGCCGCGCGCGCGGCCGCGCTGGCGCTTCGGCGAGGTGTGCGGCTTCGGCGGCATGTTCAGCTCGACGCGCGACATGGCGCGCTACGCCTCGGCCCTGCTCGCGGCGAGTGACGCCGGGCCGTTCACCGCGGTGACGCGCGCGGTCCTGTTCACGCCCGAGGCGGACATCGGACCCGGGCAGCGCAAGGCCATGGGCTGGTTCGTGTCGCGCACGGCCGACGGCGGCGAGCTCGTCGGGCACGGCGGCGAGGTGGACAGCTACAGCTCGGCCCTGGCACTCGACCGCGCGCATCGCCTCGGGCTCGTGGTGCTCGCCAACCGCGGGGCCGACTCGGCCGAGCGCGTGAGCCGCGCGATCCTGGCGCTCGACCTCGCGCAGCGCCTCGCCGCTCCCGCGAAGTAGCCGCGCAGCGGGCGCCCCCGAGCTCTTGGAGTCCGCGGGCTCGGCCCGGACGGCGTCATCTGGTCGGTGTGCGGGTCCGAGTCGGTGCTGGCGATGCTCGCGATCCGGCTCTTCCACAGCGGGCGCTGGAAGGTGGTCCGGCTGGCGCCGGACGTGGTCCCCGAGCAGGCCGTCTGAGCCCGTTCGGGCGCCGGCGGCTCAGCCTTCGAGCAGTCGCTGAGCGGCGCGCTCGAGGCGCTCGGGCGTGTGCAGCCGCTCCAGGCGGTGAGCTTCCGTGAGCTCGCGCACGCGCGCTTCGCGCTCGGCGGTGGACGGCTCGCTGACGGCGCGCGCGGCGGCCGACAGCTCGATCTCGTCGCGGCGGGTGTTCTTGCCCGCATCGGCGCTCTGGCTCGCACGAGCTGCGCGCGCCTCCTGTGAGTTCGACAGGCGCTGGCTGGCGGCGCTCGAGAGGGTCTCGCGCGCAGCGCGCAAGAGGGCGCGATTGGAGTCGATCAGAGCGCGTTGCTGCTGCTCATACGCTCTCTGCGAGCGTTCAGGTCCGGGAGGCTTGCCGTGGATGTCCATGTGGTCCCTTCCTTCTGTGACTAGGGGAGGGGTTCTGCGGTCTCGTTATCGGCACGCCGCCGCGCGGGAAAAGAGGAACTAGGTAGTTCTCTGGGCGGGCGAGAGGGAAGTCCTGGAACAGGTTGCTAGGCTCTTGTCCGCAATGAGGTTGCGTCACCTGTCGAAGCGCGGGGCTCGGCTCGATTCCGGGACTCGAGGCGCGTGGGCGGGCGTCATGGCTGGAGTTCTGGCGGCCCTGGCGGCGCCGGAAGTTCTTGCCGGGGCCCAGGAGGCGGGCGCGGGGCGGGCCGACTACCGCATCGAGGCCCGGCTCGAGGACGAGACGAAGCGCCTGGACGGGACGCTCGAGCTGCGCTGGTCCAATCGCAGCGGCGAGGCGGTGCGCGACCTCTGGTTCCACCTCTACCTCAACGCCTTCTCGAACAACCGCTCGACGCACCTGATCGAGTCCGACGGCAAGCTGCGCCGGACGGAAATGAAGGACGGCTGGTCGTGGATGCGCGTCACGGCCATCCGCGTGGCGGTCGCGGCCGACGGTGGCTTCCAGGACGTTCTGCCGAGCTTGCGCTACCAGCGGCCCGACGGCGAGGACGAGGAAGATCGCACGGTCTTCAGCATCGACCTGCCGCAGCCGCTTGGCCCGGGCGAGACCGTGCGCGCGCAGATCGAGTGGCAGTCGCAACTCCCGCGCGTGCGCCGCCGCACCGGCTACAAGGACGACTTCCTGCTGGTCGCGCAGTGGTTCCCGAAGCTCGGCGTGTACGAGGCCGGCCGCGGCTGGAACTGCCACCAATTCCACGCGCAGACCGAGTTCTACTCCGACTACGGGACCTACGACGTGACGCTCGACCTGCCGATCGAGTACGAGGGCAAGATCGGAGCCTCGGGCGTCAAGGTCAACGACACGCCCAAGGGTGGGCGCATCGAGGTGCGCTTCGTTGCGCCCTCGCCGGGTGACCAGCGCCGCGAGGACGCCTTCGGCAAGCGCCCGCTGGTGCACGACTTCACCTGGACGGCCGACACGAGCTACGAGGTTTACCGCCAGATCTTCAAGTTCAAGGAGTGGGCCGAGCGCTTCCCGGCCGAGGTCGAGAAGGCGCGTGCGATGTTCGGCGAGGAGCCGCACCTGCGCGACGTGGACGTCACGGTGCTGATCCACCCCGAGCGCCTGGCCCAGGGCGAGCGCCACTTCCGCGCCACCTGCGCCGCGCTCTTCTTCTACGGTCTGTGGTTCGGCGAGTACCCCTACGAGCACATCACCGTGGTCGATCCAGCCTGGGGTGCCTCCGCGGGCGGCATGGAGTACCCGACGCTCTTCACCTGCGGCACGCGCCTCTTCACGAGCGAGGACATGCACACCCCTGAGGGCGTGATCGTGCACGAGTGCGGGCACCAATTCTGGTACGGGCTGGTCGGCAACAACGAGTTCGAGGCCGCCTGGCTGGACGAGGGCTTCAACACCTACACCGACGCCGAGGTCATGTATCGCGTCTACGGCCTCGACCGTGGCACGACCGATTACGCGCGCCTGCCGGTGGACGGCGTGCGCGTGGCCGACCTGCCGGGCGGCGGGCCGATCGC
>JABFRZ010000037.1 GCA_013140785.1 Planctomycetota bacterium
CTTCGACCGCGCGCGCGCCGCGCTGCGCTGACGGGCCAGCGCGGGCCGCGGCGAGATCCGATTCGCTTGCATCGCCGCGCGGCAAACGGGATAAGGGGAACGATGCAGGTCCTGGCGCTCGCCAACCAGAAGGGTGGCACGGGGAAGACGACCACTGCCATCAATCTGGCCGCGTCGCTGGCGGCGCTCGGCAAGCGCGTGTGCCTGGTGGACCTGGATCCGCAAGCCCACGCGACGCTGGGTCTCGCTTGCCACGCCGAGGAAGAGGATTCGGTCGCGCGCCTGTTCCTGGATGGAGCGCCGCTCACGTCCCTGCACCGTTCGGTGCCCGGCGGCTTCCACCTGGTCCCATCCACCCTGGGCCTGTCCGAGTTCGAGCAGGTGGCCGAACGCACCCTCGGCCCGGAGCGCATCCTGGCACAGGCCTTGGCCGGCCTCGAGGGGCGCTACGACTGGATCCTGCTCGACTGTCCGCCGCGCGCCGACGGCGTCCTGTGCGCCAATGCCGTGCGCGCAGCCACGACGACACTCCTGGTGGTCGAGACCGGGGCTTTCGCGTTGCAGGGCTCGCTCCAGGCGCGACGCTTGTTCGAGGCCCTGACCTCCGATCTCGGCCGTCCACTCGCGCTCCTGTACTTGGCCACGCGCTTCGACCGGCGCACGTCGCTGTCGCGCGAGCTCCTGGTGGCGATGCAGGCCCGCTTCGGCCGCGAGATGCTCGACACGGTGATCCGGCGCGATACGGCGCTGCGCGAGGCCGCCGCCCACGGGATGCCCGTGCGCAAGCTCGACCCCGCCTCGCGCGGGGCCTTCGACCACGACGCCCTGGCGCGCGAGCTGCTCGAGCGCTCGCGCGCCACGCTCGCCCCGGCCACGCGAACGCGCGTCGCTGTTTCACCTTCCGTCAGCGCGCCGCCCTGGCGCGCCGAGCGCGCCCGTGCTCCTTCGACCGAACGCCGAGGATGAGGCTCCCATGGATACCCTGGCCCTGCTCTGCAACCTGCACGCCGACGGACCCGCGACCCTGCAGCGCCTGCGCCGCGCAGGCTGCGAGTCCCTGGCCTCCTTGCGCCGTCTGGACCCGCTCACGCTTTCCGCGCAGCTCGACTGGAGCGAACACGCCGCGGAGCGCTTCCTGCGTGAGGCCGTGCTGCTGTGCGAGCGCATCGCGGACGACGACGCTGGCGCGGCGGAGCTCGAGGATCCGGAGTTCGAGCTCGAGTCCGAGCTGGTCGAGGAGCTCGACGGCGAGTCCGACGAGTCCGAGAGCGAAGAGGAGCCGGAGCTCGAGCAGAGCGAGGACGACGACAGCGGCTACGCGCCACCGGCCGAGCGCATCGAAGCCGTGCTCGGCACATGGCGCGAGCTGGACCGCGTCGCGCCGCCGGAGGAATCCTTCGCCTTCGTGATCCCACGGCCAGAGCCGGCCTTCGATAGGCACCTGGGCGAGGTCGTGCTCGACGGCCTGGCGCCGGCCCTGACGGCGCGCCTGGCAGAGCTGGGTGTTCGCACCCTGCGAGACCTCGTGGCTGCGCGCGAGCTCGAACTCGCGCGCAGCATCCCGCTCGGCTTCACGCGCCTGAAGCACCTGCGGTTCTCGGCTGCGCGCGAGCTCGAGCGCCAGACGGCCTACGCACCCGGGGCGATCGTCGCGCCAAGGTCCCAGACCTTCGAAGCCTTCACGCCGCCGCCCGTCGAGCCCTTCGAGACCGCCGGCCCGTTCGCCTAGTCTATTACTGCTGGCGCTGCGACTCGAACGTCAGCGCTGCTGCTCGAACAGGGCCAGGCGCTCGCGCCAGGTAGGATTCTCGGGGTCGAGCTCGACGCAGCGCCGGACCTGCACCAACGCCTCGTCGCGCTTTCCCAGCGCAAACAGGCAGCAGGCCAGCGTGTCCACCACGTAGGCTGCGTCGGGCGCCGCCGCGACCGCCCCGCGCGCCACCTCCAGCGCGAACTCGAGATCGGTGGGCGTGGCGTGCGTGCGGTTCTCGTAGAAGTTCCAGGCGATGTTGTTGCCCACGGTGCGGTGCTGTTCGCGCGGCACCAGCGGCCAAAGCGCGCGTGCCGCAGCGAAGTGCCGGAGCAGATGCTGGCGCGAGCGCTCGGGATCGTTGACGGCACGCGAGGCCTCGACCTCCAGCGCCCAGATCGCCCACCAAGCTTCGAACAGGAGTGCAGGCTCCTTCTCCGCGGTCACGAACTGGTACAGCGGCTCGAGCTCGTAGCGCTCCGAGGCGGCGGCCTGCAAGTGCTCGAGCCGCATGCGGCGCGCGGCCATGGTGCGTCGATTCGGATCGCGCTCGAGGATCTCGGCCACCTGCTCCTCGTAGCCGAGCAGGTCGCCGGTCGAGCGCAGCTTGCGAGCCAGCTCCCAACGCGAGTCCAGGTCGTCTCCGCTCTTCTGGATGCGCGCGCGCAAGTCCGAGAACGTGCCCTGGTTGGCCTTGATGCGCGCGAGCTCCTTCAGGAACGGCTCGGGCGCGAAGTAGCCGCTGATCTGGTCGCGCAGCGTCCCGTCGGGGTCGAGGAACACCAGCGCGGGCGGGCTCTGCACCTGGAAGCGCTTGCGCAGTGGCTTGCTCTCCTTGGTGTCGGCATCGATCGAAAAGCACAAGAGCGCGCGCAGCTCGCTCACGACCTGGGCGTCCAGGTAGGTGGTCTTCTCGAGCTTCTTGCTGTAGGCGTTGCCGTGCGAGTAGAAATCGAGGAAGACGATGCGCTTTGACTTGGCGGCCTCGGAGAGCAGCTCCTCGTAGCTGCCCGCGAACCACGCGATCTTGTCGCGCTGCACTGGCTTCGGCCGCAACGCGCTCGGCCGCAGCGGCAGGGTTCGTAGCCCGGGATCCGCGGCCGGTGCGGACAGGATCGGGGCGCAAAGAAGGAGGAACAGGGCGAGCGGCATGGCTCGGGAGCAGAGCGCGTGGGGTGAGGAACGCGCGCTCCCAATCCTAGGGCGTGCTCGCAGGCGTGTCAGGCGCGAGCTCCCCGCGCGTCCTCGACTTGCAGGATCCGAACAGGTTCGCCCAGCTCGTTCCGTGCTCGCACGGAGGTCAGTACCATGCGCGCGCTTGACCGGACGCGTCACCGACCCCCGCTCGCGCCGTCTGATCGCACGCCAGTCCGACCTGCGCGGAGACGATCCGATCTTCGCCCTCAACGCCGAGGCCGCCCGCCGCAGCGCGGCGGGCGAGGACGTGGTCAATTCCACCTTGGGAGCCCTGCTCGACGAGGAGCTGCGCTTGGCGACGCTGGGCGCCGTGACGGAGGCCTATCGGCGCGTTCCCGTCGAGCGCGGCGCGGGCTACGCGCCCATCGGCGGGCCGCAGGCCTTCCTGGAGGCGGTGCTGGCCGATCTCCTCGGGAGTTCCTCGCAGGGCTCGGGCAACGAGCTCGCGCGCAGCGCGGTCGCGGTCGCGACTCCCGGCGGGACGGGCGCGTTGGCGCTGGCCGTCAGCAATTTCCTCGAGCCGGGCGACAGCCTGCTCACGAGCTCCTACTACTGGTCGCCCTACGGGACCATCGCCGCGCACGCGGGGCGCACGCTCGCGACGTTCCGCATGTTCGCGCAGAGCGGCCGCTTCGACGTGGAGGCGTTGGGTGCGGCCCTCGAGCAGAGCGGCGCGCGCCAGGGGCGCTCGCTCCTGTTCCTCAACACGCCCTGCCACAACCCGACCGGCTACTCGCTCGACGATCAGGACTGGAGCGCACTCGCCGGCGTGCTCGCCTCGGCCGCAGCCCGCCAGGAGCTCACCGTGCTCTTGGACTTGGCCTACTCTCGCTATGGCGCCGGCGACCCGCGCGACTGGGTGCGCCACCTCGCGCCCCTGCTCGGGCGCGCGACCTTGCTGGTCGCCTGGTCGGCCTCGAAGGCCTTCGCCCAGTACGGCGCGCGCGTGGGCGCCTGCGTCGCGTTCGAGGCCGATGCGCGTGAGCGCGAGCGCGTGCGCGCGGCCCTGGGGGCCTCTTGCCGCGGCACTTGGTCCAACTGCAACCACTTGGGGATGCTGGCGATCACCGAATGCCTGAGCGACCCGGAGCTGTCCGCGCGCGCCGAGCGCGAGCGCGGCGAGCTGTGCGCCCTGCTCGCGCGTCGGGTGGAGCTCTTCACGCACCTCGCGCGCGGCGCGCGCCTCGTGCACCCGCGCTACGCGGGCGGTTTCTTCGTGACCGTGTTCACGCCCGACGCAGAGCGCACGGCCGAGCACTTGCGCACACGCGGCGTGTTCGTGGTGCCCGTCGCCGGCGCGGTGCGCGTGGCGATCTGTTCGACTCCCCTCGGCGCCATTCCGCGCCTGGTCGAGGCGCTCGCGGCCGGCGTGCGGGCAGCCGGCGGCTGAAGGACCGATGCAGGAACGCGCCTCTCTTCCCGGCCGCTGAGCCCTCGCCTCCATGTACGCGCGCCTCTCCCTCGACATTGGCTGGAGCGACCTCCTCTATGCCGCGCTGGCGAGCGCCGCGGCCGGAGGGCGGGCGCGACGGGCCGCAGGAATCGAGGCGCGTTTCTCGCCGAGCGGTGACGCCTTCGCGGCGCTTTCCGCGCGCTCGGGCTTCGATCTGTACTTGCGTGCGCTGGCCTTGCCGGCAGGGAGCGACGTGCTCGTCTCGGGTCTCACGATCCCGCACATGGTGGAGATCCTGGGCGCGCACGAGCTCCGCGCCGTGCCCTTCGCGCTCGATCCCGAGACGCTCGCGCCGCCGCCCGGCGAGCTGGAGCGCCGCCGCACAGCGCGCACGCGCGCCGTGCTCTTCGCGCACCTCTTCGGCCAGCGCGCCGAGCTCGATCCCCTGCTCGCGTTCGCGCGACAGCGCGGCCTCCTGGTGTGGGAGGACTGCGCTCAGGCCTACACGGGCGATGCCTGGCGGGGCCACGGCGAGTCCGACCTGGCGCTCTTCAGCTTCGGCCTGATCAAGACCGCCACCGCGATCCAGGGCGGGATCCTGCGCGTACGGGATGCGCCGCTGCGCGCGCGCATGCACGCGCTGCAGGCCGCCTGGCCGGTGCAGCCGCGCGCCGACTTCCTGCGGCGCGTCGGCAAGGCGGCGCTCCTGTGCGCGCTCTCACGGCCACGCTTGTTCACGCGTTTCGCTCTACACGTCGAGGGCTCGGGCCGCGACCTCGACCAGATCCTGCACACCGCCACGCGCAGCTTCCCCGGGCCCGATTTCCTCCCCCGTCTGCGGCGCGCGCCCTCGGCGCCACTCCTGGCGTTGCTCGCGCGGCGTCTGGCGCGGCCCGCGGCCTCGGATGCCGAGCGGCGGCGCATCTTCGGGGAGGAGCTGCTGGCCGGGCTGGGCGAAGG
>JABFRZ010000160.1 GCA_013140785.1 Planctomycetota bacterium
GGCAGGGTGGGGAGGGTGGACTGGGACTCGGGAGAGCTCTCGCTCATGGGGGTCTTGGATGGTGGGTCGGGCCGCTATGCGCAGAGGGAGGCCGGGCCCGATGGCCCACGCGCAACACGGGATCTTTCGCGGACCGCACGACGGGAGGCCTCGAAGCCTCAAGGGGGGTCGATCTCGGCCAGCATGCCCTCGACCCGCTCGAGGAGATCGGGACGGGTGCCGCTCTCGACGAGCGCGTCCCGGATGCCGACGAAGTAATGCATGGCGTCGGAGCCCAGCTTCTGAGCGCGCTCGAAGGCAGCGACGGCGAGATCGAGCTCTTCTTGCCAGCTGTAGGCCGCGCCCACGTTGACCCAGGCATCGCGCGCGTCGGGCTGGAGCCGCGCGGCTTCCTTGGCCGCCGCGAGCGCGAGGCGGACCTCCTCCATCGATTCCGGAGTTGCTCCTTCGCCCGGTGAGAGTTCCGAGGCTCGCTGGAGGCGGATGGCGGCCACGTTGTTGAAGGCCTGCCAGAGGCTCGGATCGAGCCGCGCGGTTTCCTCGTAGGAGTCGAGCGCCTCGTCCCGCCGCCCGAGGTCTCCCAACCCTCGCGCCAGGTGGAAGTGGTGACGCGCGTCGTCCGGGTTCATCTCGATGCCGCGCCGGGCCGCTTCGACCGCGCCCTCGCTGTCGTGCACCTCCAGACAGAGGAAGGCGAGGTTGACGAAGATCATGTCCTGGATCGGCTCGTGCTCCTGGAGGAATCCACGCAGGAGGGTGATGCCTTCCGCCTTGGGCAACAAGAGCGCGAGATTCGTGTGGGGAGGCTCGAAGTCCGGATTGTTCTCGATCGCACGCCGGTATCCCTGACGAGCGATGTCTTCGAAGCGCCTGCGCTCGCGCTCGTCTTCCTGCCGGCCCGCGAAGAACTGGTAGTCCCAGGCGAGACCGTACCAGGCGTAGCTCGAGTCCGGTCGAAGAGCCACCGCCACGCCGTGATGGTAGAAGCGCTGGTCCAAGCCGTCCTGGACCCCGCCGTAGAGCCCGAGTCGGTAGTGAGAGATGAAGAGACCCGGATCCAGCTCGACGGCTCTCTGGTAGAGCGCCTTCGTCGCCTCCCCACTGTCGGCCCATCCCAGTTCGCCCAGCCATTCCAGCTGCGCTCCCGTCGCGGCCTCGCGCGCCAGGTCGGGGAGCGAGCCTGGCTCGAGCCGGCCCTCCAGGAAGTCCTTCCAGATCTGCCTGCGCCACGCGTCCTGATCGAGGAGATCGATCAGTCCCCGCGTCGTCTGCCACGCGGGGTCTCCCTCCATCAGCGCAGGAGTCCAGTGGGCCTGCTCGTCCCTCGACCACAGTCGGTCTTGTGAGGAGGCCATGAGAGTCATCGCCAGGCAGTACAGCGCCTCGAGCACCGTGGGCATCTGCGAATCGCCCAGGCGTGACTCGAGCACGCGCAGGAGCTCGTCCGGCGTCCGCCCCACGACGAACGGTGCTCCTACACCGTCGAACTCGGCCAGCACTTTCTCGACGTAGAGCCCGTAGTCCGCATCTTTCCAGGCGAACTCCACGCCGACACTCGGCAGAGGGCGGTTGTATCGCAACGCATCGATTCGCCGCAGGAACTCGCTGGCCTCCCGTCGCTGGATCTCGGCGTGAGATCGTTGCTGCTCTGCCCGAACCTGTCGGAACGAGAAGAGGGACAGGAGGCTCAGCACGATCACGCCGGCGAGCGCTCCCGCGAGCCTCCGATTGCGCGCCACCCACTTGCCGAGCACGACCCACGGCCCCGTGCGGTGCGCGCGCACGACGCGGTTCTCCAGGAAGGCCCGCAAGTCCTCGGCCAGGAGCTGCATCGATGCGTAGCGCGCGCGAGGCTCACGCTGCATGGCCTTCTCGCAGATGGCGACCAGCGCCGGGTGCGCATCCGGCGCCAGCTCCCGCAGGGAGCGCGGCGGCTCGAGCAGCACGCGCGCCGAGGTCACCTCCTTGAACTCGGCGTAGGGCCGCTGGCCCGCGAGCAAGTGATGGAGGATCGCGCCCACGGAGTAGACGTCGGAGAGCGGCCCGACCTCTTCGCGCTTGCCGCGCGCCTGCTCCGGTGACATGTACGCGGCCGTGCCGAGCGCCGTGCCTTCGTCGGTCGCGTCGTTCCCGGGAGACGCGAGCTCCGGGCTGCCGGGCGCGGGCCCGGCCTCAGCCTCGTGCTCGACCCGCGCCAGCCCCCAATCCATGACGTAGGTCTCGTCGACACTCGAGACGCGGATGTTGCCCGGCTTGACGTCGCGGTGGATGACGCCGCGAGCGTGCGCGAAGGCCAGGGCACCGCAGACCGTGAGCAGCTCCTCCAGCGCGCGATAGAGCGACCAACCTTCTCGTCCCGCGCGCGCGAGGCGGATGATGTCTCCGAAGTCGCGACCTTCGATGAGCTGCATCGCGAAGAACGGGCGCTGCTCGGGATCGAGCCCGATCGAATGCAGGGCCACGATGCCGGGATGGTCGAGCCGGCCCAGGATCCGCGCCTCCGCGAGGAAGCGCTTCAGCCGATCCAGCGCGAGCGCCGCGGGCCCGGGTTTCAGCCGGAGCACCTTCAGGGCAACGCGGCGGAGCAGCGCGGGCTCCTCGGCCGCGTGGACCGTGCCGAAGGTGCCTTCGCCGAGCTTCTCTCCTATCACGTAGGGCCAGACCGTCGGGCTCTGGCGCCGCAGGAGCTCGAGTAGCCGCTCGAGTTCGCGCTCCTCGTCGCGCACGTCGCCAAGGTGTCGACCGAGACCGAAGCGCGCGGCCCGCGCGCGGAAGCGCCGGTGTTCGCCATCGAGCCGGCGGAGTTCTTCGGCGAGCCCCGGGTGAGCTCGGCAGAGCTCCTCCAGATCACCGCTTCCGCCGCGGTCAGCACGCCCCAGGAAGGAGGCGTAGAGGCTCTCCGCCTCGGGCAAGATGCTGGATTCCTCGCGCTCGGCCATGTCTCCCTTGCGCGACCAATCCTAGCCGCGAGGCGGGATCCCGATAGGTCGGGATCCCGCTCTCGGTCTCTCCCTCCCGCTGCTGCCGGGCGCTCCCGGGAGTCCTCGTCTCACCGTCGAGTTGCGAGCACGGCGGCTGCGGCCCCGGCGACACCCGTGTTGCGCAGTGCGGAGATCATCCCTCCCTCGGGCTCGACGCCGCTGGCGAACGAGCCCCAAGAGGTCGAGTGATCCTCGACCTTCAACGCGCGGAATTCCCGCTTCAGCCCCCACCCTCCGTCTGCTTCCAGCTCGACGATGGTTCCGGCCAGGCCTTGGCGGGAACCTCGGCCGGAGACCAGGGTCCAGCCCGCCCCGCTCCGCTCGAGGCTGTGGAAGGAATCCCCCCGGACCTCGGCGAAGTGACTCCCGCCGCGCTCTCTGTTCGACTCGAAGACGAACACGATGCCCTCTAGATCGGGATGATAGCGCGCGACGATTGGCATCGACTCCAGCGGCCCCGTGGGCGACACCGCCACACCCGAGTAGGTGACGATCGATTCCTGTCCGCTGCGCGTCCCTTCCAGACGGAGCGCGCCTTCGCACAGCAGGAAGGCCTTCGGGTCCGCGAGGTAACCGAATCCCTGCTCGTCCTCCTCATCGACTTGGCCATCGTCGTCGTCGTCGAAGTCGTTCTCGCCTAGCGGCTCCGCCGTGATCTGATACCCCTCGAAGATCGCGTAGTCCAAGTCCACCTGGAAGGTGTCTTGGCCGCCCTGCGAGACTCCAGGGGAGTTCCACCCGATCTCCACGGTCACGTCGTTCGCGGGGTAGTAGTAGACGCCGGCGAGGAGGAAGAGGACGTCCGGGGCACCGGGACCCGAGCTGAAGGCAGCGGCTTCGAGAGTCGCATCGCCCTCTTGAATGGGGCTTGCAGTGTCCAGGGCCGGGCTGGTGACGCGATAGCCTCCGGTGTGCGCCCCGTCCTCGCTCACACCTCCGATCAACTCGAGGTTCAGGATCCCCGAATCGAGGCCGGTCGAGCCGCAACCGGCCTGCAGTTCCGCGAGTCCGGCAGTGATCTGCCAGGTACCCGCGAAGGCGAGGACACGCGGGTCCACTTCGATGGGGTCTCGCCCGCCTCCGCCTCCGCCTCCCGAGCATGCCGGCAGAACGGCATTCAGGAAAGCAACGAGGGTTCGGGAGAGCGTGGATCCGTGCTTCGATGCATGCGGGTGGAACATCAGTGGAGTCCTTCGAGAAGGGGACTCCTCGTGCAGGGGCGTGGGCGCTCCTTTCCCACGGCTCGAGCGTTTTTTCGCTGCGCTCCGCGAGGAGCTCCTGCGACCCCATCGATCCAAGGCCTGGCCCACGAAAGAAAACCGGACTTGTCCGTGGGGTCGAGGGCTTGCTCGCCCCTCGGTTGCCCTGGAGGAATCCTCATGCAACCGAAGTTCCTCCCTTCGTCACCCCCGTCACGGATCACGAACCTCCCCTCGAGGCCAATCCCATGCTGAAACTCCCCGTGCCCGCCCTCCTCGGCGCCAGCCTGCTGGCCCTCTGCACCTCGGCGATGTTCGTCCTCGCGGCGCCGACCAACTTCCAGGCGCAGGTCGTCGACGGCGCCGACAAGGTGAGCCTGACCTGGAATTCGAACGCGCCCAAGGTCCGTGTCTTCGTCCAGAAGCAGGTGACTCGGCCGAACGGGAGCCTCGGCTGGGAGACCCAGTCGGGCAGTGCGGCCCTGGGTGAGCTGGCCTACCCGAGGAACATGGACAACACCGGCTCGCATGTCGTCAACACGCACGCCACGGTGCTCGGTACCTACAGGTTCAGCATCAAGGCGAAGAACGGGGTCAACTACTCGGACTCGACCCCGTGGATCGTCCGCACAGGCCTGCACTAGTGGTGTGAGTCACGCAGAGGGGCCTTTATCCCGAGGTCTGACCCTCACCCGGTTCAGGGCGGAGCCCCACTCGCCCTGACGAACACCTGGACTCTCTGCTTGGGCGCCCGCTGATGGCTTGCACAGCGAACGCGCGCGGCGCCGCACGAAGGCCGCATGGGGGAGCAGGTCATCGGGAACGGACGAGGCCTCGCTCATTGGGGCACCTGCCTACTCCACTCCGCCGAGGAGCTCGCGCCTCGTGGCCTTCCGCGCGGACGCAGCGAGCGCACTGCCAGGGGATCGAGTCGTTCCCATGGCGTACACACGGAAGCACCTGGACGAGCTCCTCGGCGCAGCCGGTCCGCTGAAGAAGAGCGGGAGCGTCAGGACATCGCGCCCTACGACAGCGTGACCGATCGATCAGCGCGGCTCGCGGCGACCCTGAGCGCCGTCGCGGCGGCCCGGAGCTCCGTCTCGGCC
>JABFRZ010000469.1 GCA_013140785.1 Planctomycetota bacterium
ATCCTGTCCCGTCCGCTGCCCCGGGCTCAGGCGCTCGACCTGGCGGCGCAGCTGGCCAGCGTGCTGGCCGCGGCCCACGAGGCTGGGGTCGTGCACCGCGACCTCAAGCCGGGCAACGTCATGGTGACGCCCGAGGGCGTACTCAAGGTGCTCGACTTCGGACTGTCGCGTCGCTCGACGCCATCCGAGGAGTCGGACACGCAGCCATCGCCGCCGAGGCCCGTGCGTGGTCACGGCGCCTTGCACGCACCGTCCGACGAAGGCGGACACGACCGCGAGAGCCTGAGGGATAGCCTCGAGGAGTCACCGCACACGAGCCCGGGCACCGTGCTCGGAACGCTGCACTACATGAGCCCCGAGCAGGCGCGCGGCGAGCCGGTCTCCGCCGCGACCGACCTCTATGCTCTGGGATTGATCCTGCAGGAGCTCTTCACGGGCGAGCCGGGCCAGCCCCTCGGCCTGCCCTTCACCGAGCTCCACACGCGCGTGATGGAGGGGACCGTCAACGTGTCGCCGAAGCTCGACCGCGAGATCGGAGCCTTGGTGCGCGCCCTCGTCCGGGTCGAGGCCGAGGCCCGGCCACGCGCCAAGGAAGTGCTGGACAGGCTGAACTGGGTTCGCGGGCGCTGGCGGCGCGTCTTGCGGCGCTCCATCGCGGGGGTCGCCGTGCTGGCGGCGGGGCTGGCGTGGCTCAAGTACACCGTCGACTTGCGTCGGCGCGAGCGAGTGGCCGAGGACCTGATCGATTACGTGGTGGGCGATCTCCGCGAGCAACTCCTCCCGCTCGGACGCTTGAACATCCTTGCCGATCTGGGTCGCCGCGCGCTCGGGTACTTCGAGGCGGTGCCCGCGAGCCACTGGACGGAACAGGAACTGACTCGGCGCTGCAAGGCCTTCTACCAGCTCGGCGACGTGCTCTCCAAGCAGGGAGACCGCGCGGGGGCGATGGAGTTCTTCCTGCCCGCGCTGGGCTTCGCCGAAGAGCTGGTCCGTCGCGAGCCCAACGACGAAGAACGGCTCTTCGAACTCGGGCAGTTGCAGTTCTACGTCGGGCAGGTGCACTTCGAACTGCTGGACTACGAGGCGACGCGCCCCTACTTCGAAGCCTATCTGGCAAGTGCGCAGGCCTTGGTCGGACTCGATGCGGACCGTCCCGAGTACCAGATCGAGCTGGCTTACGGTCGAGCGAATCTGGGCGCCTTGGCACTCGAGCAGGCGCGCTGGGCGGAAGCCATCGGGTCCTTCGAGAAGGTAGTAGCGATCTGGCGCGCTCTCGTTCAAGCGGACCCGGAAGACCCGCAGCGCAGGTACGAGCTCGCCGGCTCTCTCTCCTGGCTGGCCCAGAGCTGCGAAGGCCACGGGGCGCTGTCACGCGCGTTGGAGTACCTGCGCGAGGAGCTTGCTGCTCGCGATATGCTGCACGGATTGCAGCCGGATCACGCCGACTGGGAGTATCTACGCTCGATTTGCCACCACCACCTGGGTGAGGTCTTGGAGCAGACGGGCGCACTGGCCGAAGCCCGCTTGCAACGCGAGCAGGCGGTGACCTTGGCGCGCGGCGTTTGCCAGCTCGATGCCTCGAACGCGGAGTGGCGACGGCACATGGGCATCGCCTTGAACACGCTGGCTCGAACCCTCCTGCTGTCGAGCGACCTGGAGCGTGCAGAGCCCCTGAACGCGGAAGCGCGCGAGGTGCTCGCCGGTCTCTGCCGCATCGACCCGGCCAACCGCGAGTGGCTCCTGCTGCGCGCGAGGGCCGAGCTGGTCGAGGGCGAGATCCTCGACGCCATCGGCATGCCGGAGGAGGCCATCGATGCGGCCGATCGGGTGCTCGCAGGGCTCGCGGCCCGCGAAGTGCCCCTCGATCTCGCCTGTGAGACACGCTTCCTTCGCGCACGAGCGCTGAGAGGGCTCGGCGAGGACGAGAGCGCGCGCGCCGAGGTCCAGGACGCCCTGCGCGAGCTGGACGCGCTGCCCTCCGAGCAGCGCAGCGCGCCCCTGGACGAGCTCCGTGCCCATGCGCTCGTCTTCCTGGGCCGCTACGGTGAGGCGTCGGCCGTCCTCGACCAGCTCGAGGCGCGCGGCCTCCGGAACCCGTACTTGCGCGCGCGCATCCCGCAGCAAGCCTCGTCGGAGGCTCTGGGACCCTCGGACGGCGTAGCGCTCGACTCGCCTCGCTGATCCGCTCGTCCCGTGCTCGCTCTCACCGAATCCGCAGGCGAAGGCTCCCGATGGAGCTCGCGCCCCGTGGGGCTGATTCTCGGGTTCCGGGGAGTGCGCAGGTGGAAGTCGGAGTACCGGTCGAGCGGCAGGCAATCCGTCCGGTCGATGAAGGCCGTGACGTCCTCGGGGCGCTCGCTGCGGTAGTAGCGCATGCGTCCGCGCCGGCCACGGTTGGAGATCTGCGACGAGCGCCGGATCGCCTTGAGGGCCTCTCGATGCCCGCCGCGCGCGCCCCGTGGCAAGCTCGGCGTCATGAACCGCTCCGTGGCGACGCCGGCCGTGGGGGTCGGGCTCGCCGCGGCGCTGGGAGTCGTGCTGCTCGGGCTCGGCGCGCGACCGGGCGGGACCAGCCGGGGCACAGCGCCCATGGCCGGGATCGAATCGGCGGCGGCGCGAGTCGCGCAGCCGCTCGCGGCCACGGTCATGCCGGCCGACGAGGGCGGGTCCGGGGCGCGTGCGGCCGAACGCGCTCCCGTGGCGAGGGAGTCGGGTGCGAGCTTCGTGCTCGGCACGGTGGTCGATCCGGAGGAGCGTCCGATCGCCGGTGCGCGCGCGATGCTCTTCGACGGAGCCCTGTACGGATCATCCGCGCGAGCGCCGCGGGAACTCTTTGATGCGACCAGCGACGAGCTGGGCCGCTATCGCTTCGCCGTGCCGACGAGCGACGGCCCGTTCGCGGTGCGCGTGAGCGCGGCGGGCTTCGCCGCGAAGAGCGGCAACCCCTTCAAGCTGACCGCGCCCGGCGTGCACGTGCACGACATCGAACTCGGCGAGCGGCTCCGGTACGAGACGCTCGTGCTCGACGCGTTCTCGCGCCGGCCGATCGCGGGCGCGCGGCTCGGCGCGGCCTCGCCACACGGGGAGCGGCTGCTCGCGACGAGCGACGCGAACGGACGCCTTTCGTGCGAGGTCCAGGGTCCGGCAGGAGAGTCCTACGTCACGGAGGCTGCCTTCGGCAGCGTGTCCATGAGCGTGCGCGCCGACGGGTACCTCGTCTCCTAAACGTGGCTCGGGCTGCTCGACCTCGAAGCCCCGCTCGAGCTGGTGCCCGCCGGCCGCATCGAGGGACGAGTGCTCGAGCACGACGGAGCCCCGGCCGCGGGCGCGACGGTCGCGTAGGTCGAGCCCGCGCGCACCTACGACTCGCGTTGGGGTGCGCTGGGCGTGCCCGCGGCCGGGCACGAGACGTGCACCGATGCGGACGGTCGCTTCGCGCTCGAGGGCGTGCTTTGGGGCGTGCCGCAGAGCGAGATCGTCGTGCGCCACGGCGGGCGCGAGCGCTGGATCCTGGACGCCGTGCCGGCCGACGCACACACGCCGCTCGCGCTCGAGATCCGACTGCCGCCCGGGCCCGCGCTCGACGGCCGTGTGGTGTGGATGGAGCCCATCCTCGCGGGGCTCACCGACCTCTCCGCGGTCGCAGCGGGCAAGACGGCCTGGCTGCCGGCGCCGCGCGTGTCGGTCGCCTTGCGCGCTGCGGAAGGCGGCGAGCTCGCGCGCACGACGACGAACGCACCGGGTCGCTTCTCCTTCGATGAGCTTCCCGCCGGAAGCGCGAGCATCCAGGTCGAGGGCCACCCGGGAACGCTCGAGATGCACGCTACCGGGGACTCAGAACTTCGGAACGGCGGAAGGCTGACGCTCGCGATCTCTCCGCCCGTGCGCGTTGTTGGCGGGACCCTGCGCGCGCCCGACGGCGAGCCGCTGGCCCGACGCGAGCATGAGCTGGAGCTCGTGCTCGACCGCGTCCCGCCCGACCCGCGCACGACGCGGCGCGTCGTGGTACGCGTCACGCGCGGCGAGGCCGGAGCTCCCGAGCTGCGCGCGCTCTCGCGCTGAACGGCCGGATCTAGCGATCCTCGGGCTGACGCCCGAGGAACTGGACCTCGGTCGAGTGCAGCACGGCGTCGAGCAAGTCGCCATCGCCGCTCAGGCTGTCGGCACCCCCGGCGAGCCCGCCGCACGACGGCCTCACCTCACAGCCCAGCCCCACACCCCAACCGAGCTCCATGCCTACCTCGACTGCGGCGTCATCGCCAACGGCTTTGCGCGCGGGCACTGCTCGAGCTGCCCGAGCTCGGGCGCAGGAGGATCCACAGCGCCGCCGCCTGCCACCCGATCCACAGCGTGAACCAGGCGAGGAGCACCTCCGGAGCCGCGGACCAGACCTTCGCGAAGTATTGCTCCCCTTCGCGGCGCGTCGCCAGTGCGAGGGCGGCGTCGCTCGACAGCATGAAGATCACCAGCAGTCCGGCCAGGAGGCGCCCGAGGCGCCGCTCGCGCATTCCCCATGCGAGCCCGAGGACCGGAACGAAGGCGATGGCCACGGACGAGATTGCGCCCGAGCTCCAGCCGTGCCCTGCGCCGCCCATGACCACCGCCAGAGCGGACACGCACAGGCCGTAGACGAGACCAGCGCAGGCGTAGCCGACCAGCTTGGGCCAGGGAGAGCGCGTCGGCGCTCGAGGCGCGGGCGGTTCCGCTTCCTCTTCCCTCCGATCCGCGCCCGTGTCGTCCAGATGGCGCGCGATGTCGGCCGATCTCGGGATGAAGCGCGGCGCGCCCTCTCGGTCGATGGGGTTGAGCTCGCGCCGCGTGCGCGTGCGCCAGCGCTCGATGTCGGAACGCTCGGGTGGAGGCAGATCCAGCCAGTCCTCGCGCAGCACCGCGTCGTGCCACTCCCCGAGGACGGCCGCGCCGTCCGCACCCTGGAGCACGCGACGCCAGCTCGCCTCGTCGCCGGGCCAGAGCGTCCAGATGCACTTCGCGCCGTGGGGCTCGTGCCGCCCGCAGGCCCACAGCGCCGAGCAGTTCGCGCAGCGCTGGAGCTCGAGCCAGTCCCCGGGGCCGAGCGGCTCGAGCCGCTCGGCCCCGGGGACTGGCTCGAGCCGCACGCCCTCGATCAAAGCACGCAGGCGCCGAGCCGGAGCTCCACTGGCCGCAGTCCATGGCCAGACCGCTATCGGCCGAATGCGCTCCCAGGCAGAGCGGACGGCTGCCCCTCCGCGGCCGCGCGGCCGCTGACCACAGGGCTGCGTGGCGGGCGAGGGTCGGAACT
>JABFRZ010000652.1 GCA_013140785.1 Planctomycetota bacterium
GACGAGCGCGCTCTTCTCGGCGACGTCGCGCGGGCCGATCTCGAGGCGCAGCGGCACACCCTTGCGCTCCCACTCGAAGTACTTGGCGCCCGGACGCACCTCGTCGCGGTCGTCGAGCTCGACGTTCAGCCCGTCGTCCTTCAGCTCGGCGGCGATGCGCTGCGCGGCCTCCATCACGCTCGTCTTCTCGGCCTCGTTCTTGTAGATCGGCACGATCGCCACGTGGATCGGCGCGAGCTTGGGGGGCAGCACGAGACCGTCGTCGTCCGAGTGCGACATGATCAGCGCGCCGATCATGCGCGTCGAGGCGCCCCACGAGGTCTGCCACACGAACTCGCGCTCGCCGACCTTGTTCTGGAAGGTGACGTTGAAGGCCTTGCCGAAGTTCTGGCCGAGGTCGTGGCTGGTGGCGCCCTGCAGCGCCTTGCCGTCCTGCATGAGGGCTTCGACGCAGAAGGTCTCGAGCGCGCCGGCGAAGCGCTCGTTCTCGGTCTTGGCGCCGCGGATCACGGGCACGGCCAGCACGTCGTGGTAGACGTCGCGGTAGATGTCGAGCATGCGCGCGACCTCTTCCTTGGCCTCCTGATGCGTGGCGTGCGCCGTGTGCCCCTCCTGCCACCAGAACTCGCCCGTGCGCAGGAAGAGGCGCGTGCGCAGCTCCCAACGCATGACGTTGCACCACTGGTTCAAGAGCATCGGCAGGTCGCGATACGAGTCGATCCACTTGGCGAAGAAGTGCCCGATGATCGTCTCGGACGTCGGGCGCACGACGTAAGGCTCTTCGAGCTCGTTCTTGAGCTCGATCTCGCCGCTCGTCGGATTCTTGCGCAGCCCGGCGTGCGTCACGACCGCGCACTCCATCGCGAAGCCCTCCGCGTGCTGCGCCTCCTTCTGCAGGAACGAGAGCGGGATCAACAGCGGGAAGGCCGCGTTCTTGTGCCCGGTCGCCTTGAAGCGCCGATCCATGTCCGACTGGATCTTCTCCCAGATCGCCCACCCGTGCGGCCGCACCACCATGCACCCGCGCACGACCTCGGCCGCCTCCGCGAGCTGCCCCTCGCGGATGACGTCCTGGTACCACTGCGCGTAGTCCTTGGAGCGGGGCGTGATGGGGAGCGAGTCGGGCATGGGGAGCCTGGGGCCGTGGAAGCGCAGAGGGTAGTGGAGAAGGCGGGGGGCCACCACCGCGCGAGGGAGATGATGTTCGCGGAGCATAATGATTGACAGGCATGCACCAGACGATCAACTTGGCCCCAAGCGGCTCGAGTTCGTGAACCGAGAGGAAGAGTTGCGCAAGCTGACGCCGCACAAGACCTGGCCGGAGCTGCTCGAGGTCGGATCTTGCGCGCCCGGCCGAAGAGCGGCGCCGCGCCGTGCAGGAAGAGGTCGTGCATCATGCGCGTGCTCGAGCCGGCCAGGACACCGTGGCCCTGGCGGAGGCGCTCTACTTCGACTTCGCTCCGTACATGGAGCAAGAGCCGCAGCGCATCTTGCGTGACGAGGGCGTCGCCGGCCGGAACGCTCTGGCCGCGCTCGAAGCCGTGGGGCGCGGCGCCGAGAGGCCCTCGGAGATCGCGTCGCGCTTGGGCACGGCGCAGACCAATCTGTCGCGGCTCCTGACGCAGCTACTGGACGGCTCGATCCTCGCGCGCGAGCTACCCTTCGGCGAGAGCACGCGCTCGACGAAGAAGGTCCTCTACCGCATCCAGGACCCCGCCCTGCGCTTCTGGTTCCGCGTGTTCTCGCCGCACCAGAGCCTCTGGCGCACTTACTCGGCCTCCGAGAGGAGGAAGCTCATCCACGACCACGCCGCAACGGTCTTCGAAGAGCACTGCCGCGCGCGTTTCCCGGGGGCCCGGCGTCATTGGGAGGCCGAGGTCGAGTTGGATCTCGTGGCGCCCGATCCCGTGGACCAGAAGCGCCTGCTCGTGGCCGAGGTCAAGTGGCGGCGCGTGTCCGAGGCCGAGCGCAGGGGCCTGCTCCGGCAGCTCGAAGCTCGATGGGAACGTTGCTCGCTGCGGGCGCGCCATCCCAGGGTGCGCTTCGAGGTGCTCGACGCGTCCATCCTGGATGGTTGAGGGAGGAGGGTTCCCGGTGACACGCGGCAGGAACACTGCGCCGCGGCCGCACCACCATGCACCCGCGCACGACCTCGACCACCTCCGCGAGCTGCCCCTCGCGGATGACGTCCTGGTACCACTGCGCGTAGTCCTTGGAGCGGGGCGTGATGGGGAGCGAGTCGGGCATGGATTCTCCGGGGCCGTGGGCGGGGGAGGAGGGTAGAGGGGCGGCTTGGCCAGGAATCGGAGCGGAAGCCAGGGAGCCGAGGCCCGGCGTGGGGGATGGACCTCGGGAAAATCCCGGAGATGGCGCAGCACCCGCTTCGAGAGCGCGCTCGCAGGTCCAGGAGAAGAAGACTCACTTCGACACCCGACTCACTCCAACACCCACCGACAGGAGAGACAGACATGCTGCGGCACATTCATTCCCCCTACGGCTCTTCGATTCTAGCGACCGCGCTCCTCGCGCTGCTCGCGTCCGGCGCAAGCGCCCAAGTGCGGTCGGCGCGCAGCAGCGGCAGTGCTCAGTCGGGCCCAGTTGACGAGGTCCTCTCCGCTCCGGTCCCCAACGCGGCCGAGCTCGCCGATCGGCGTACGCGAGAGCTTCTCACGCGCATGCCGGACTGCTCGGTCCTGCGCCTGAACGCGGATGGGTTGCCCGACGTGCTCATGGACATGTACTTCGGCACGGACGGTCCGGAGAGCAACGCGGCCTTGCGCCAACTCGCCGAGAGCTTCCAGTTCGGGTCAGAAGACAGCGATGGCGCCGATGCCAAGTCCCTTGGCTACCGAGACTCCGAGTCTGGCGAGCGCGCCGATCTTCCCGACTGGCGAACGCTCATCTCTCCGGGTGTGACGATGCCCGAAGGCGAGCCCAACATGACCTTCTTCGACCCCAGCAAGGACATCGTGATCGCCTTTCGCCCTGCTCGAATGAACCTCAGCTGCAGTCTGAGCTGGCGCGTTGGATTCGACGGTTACCATCACTCAGGAGTCACGACGTGGTTCGGAGGCGTGATGCTGGCCGACGGGATCACCGCCGTCGCGCAGGCACGACGCGACCGCAACACCAACCCCAACCTCTACTTGTACCGGTGGAACGGCAGCAGCTGGCCCTTGGTGAGGCGGAGCGAAAAGGGGTCCTACATGGACATGGTCAACTGGAACAGTGCCTCGTGTACCCGGAGCGCCTTCCAATTGGGTGTCCACATGGCGAACGAGGGGTATTACTCCGCGTACATCTTCACGTTCGACGCTGGCTAGCCAGACGCGAAGCCGCGGCCCCCTGATCTTCATTCGACTCGCCTGGCGACCGCCCGGCGAGTCGAGTCGCATTGAGGTCAAGAAGCGTGGAACCGGTCCGGCCGGAAAACATCGACGAGTCCTTGCAACACCGGTGCAACCTGCGAGCCTACGGGGCCGTCCTACCCGGTGTCGGAGTCTCAGCCATGGCCGCTTCCCTGCTCGTACCGAAGAGCTTCGGACCGCGCGATGCTCCCGACTGGTTCCTCGCCTGGGGTCGCTCGAGCGGAGATCCCGCGCTCACGCTCGCCCTGCAATCGGGAGCGTCCCTCGGCCCCGGCGGGATCGCCTTGCTCGCGGCCGGGATCGCGCATCGAGCCCGGAGCGGCCTGGCTACGAGCCTGACGAGGGCAGCGAGCTCCGATGACGCCTTCCGCCATCTCCAGCGGATCGACTTCTTCGATTGCCTGGGGGTCGAGCTTCCAGAAGCCTTCGAGCGACACGAGGAACGCGGTCGATTCGTGTCGCTGCAGCGCATCCTCGATCTCAAGACGGCGCGCGAGCTCGCCGACCGGACGGCTGGAGTGCTGGAGATCCAGTCCCCGACCACCTCGCCGAGCCTCTTGCGCATGACGCGCTTCGTCTTCGAGGAGCTCGGAGCCAACGTGGTCCAGCATTCCGGCGCGCCTGAAACCGGCTTCGGGCTCGCCCAGCTCTGCCCGAGCTCGCGGCGAATCCAGCTCGCCTTCGCCGATGCCGGCGTCGGGTTCCTGGCGAGCTTGCAGCGCAATCTCGAATGGCAGGGTCGCGTCGAGAGCCAGGTCGAGGCGCTCCAGCTCTGCCTGAGCCTGCGCGTCTCGGGCGCCGAGCTCGGCCGGAAGAACATGGGCTTCGGGTTGTTCCAGCTACAGACGTTCGCGGACCAGCTCGGCGGCGACCTCTGGATCGCTTCGGGCGACGCCCTGCTCCACCGCCGCACGACCGTCGGTCGAGAGCGAGCGAACGTGTTCAGCACGATCCCGGCCTGGGCCGGGAGCTGGATCTGTCTGGACGCGCCCGTCGGGTGAGAGAGGCGAGCTGCGTTCGCTGATCGAAAGCCCCTTTTCCGGAGGTGAAGCGATGCCGTGTCCAGACGGCGAGCGCATGGACGGCGCGTGTGCTCGCGACCCGCACTCGGGCGCGACCCCAGTCGATGGACTCGGGCCCTCCTCGTGGCGATCCAGGCATGAAAAGACGAGAAAGCGCCAAGTTCTTGCAGCACACCCCGCCCGTCTGCGCTTCCGGAGCCATGGACCACCCGCTCTCACGAGGAGGCCGAACCGGGTAGACCGGTCACGAGGGTGCTGGCCAGGAGGCCGAGCCTGGGATCGGGAACCATTCCGGGCTCGGCCGCTCGCCACCCGAGGACTGCCCGGAAGTGCTCGGCCTTCGAGAGGAGAGGGAGGGACGATCTTGCGACCAGAAAGACCAGAAGGAACGCCGTCATGAGCATCGCGGGAGAGCTTCGCCGATTCGTCACGTTCGCCCTGTCCCTGGGTCTGCTCGGGGCCGCAGCGGCCGCGCAGAACAACTGGACGGGGGCGGTCAGCACGGACTGGGGCACGGCCGGCAACTGGTCGCTCGGCTCGGTGCCGACGTCGACCGTGGACGTCGTGATCCCGAACGTGACGAACGACCCTTCGACGAACGGAGTCGCGGGCGCCGCGTGCCGGGCGCTCACGGTCCAGAACGCTGGTCTCCTGGACATCGCGGCCGGGTTCCCGCTGAGCATGGCCGGCAATGTCACGATCAACGCGGGTGGGGCGATCACTTGCGCGGAGAGCTTCGCTTGTGCGCAGGCGTTGACGGTGAACGGGACGTTGACGACATCGGGCTCGTTGGTGCAGACGAGTGGCACCTTGACAGTGGGATCGGGCGGATCGATGCAGGCGACGAGCGCGACGAGCCTGGTGACTCAGGGAAGTCTGCTCGTTTCTGGGCCTCTGAATGCTCCCCAAGCAATCCTGACGGCCAGCGCTGGGGCGACCATCTTCGCCACAGGCACGATCACCCTGGGAAGCGGAGTGCACACGATGACGGGGACGCTGGCCTCGAACGGCTCGGTGAACATCCCGGGCAAGATCCAATTCGTGGGTGCGAGCGGAGGGCTTGACTCCATCCCCAGGATCACAGTGCAGGACGTGGACGTGATGGTGAGTGGAGGCTTCACGCTAAGCACGGTCCTCGTGACCGGCACTTTCCAGCTCTTTTCCGGGACCATGACCGTGACGAATGCGCCGGTGCTGCAAGGCCCGGCGATCTTTCAGGGGGGCAACTACGGCTCTAGCAGTGCTCTCTTGACGCTGGAAGGCAGCACGACGTTCTCGGGGACGATGGTGTCCGCGGTGGTGAACCTGCTGGTGAAGGGGTCGTGGACGTCGGACGCCAACTTCAACCCGCAGACAGCAGGATCGTCGATGCGGTTTGCGGGGACAGGCGCTCAATCGGTGAGCGTTGCGAGCTCCAACTTTGGGTTCCCGAACCTGACGATTACGGCGGGCACTTCGATCGATACGGGAACCAAGTCGGTCGTCATGCCGGGTGCCTTGACGGTGAACGGGACGTTGACGACGACAGGTTCCTTGGTGCAGGTGGCGAGTACGCTGACGGTAGCTTCGACCGGCTCGCTGCAGGCGACGAGCGCGACAAGCCTGGTGACTCAGGGAAGTCTGCTCGTTTCTGGGCCCCTGAATGCTCCGCAAGCGATCCTTACGGCCAGCGCCGGTGCGAGCATCTTCACCACAGGCACGATCACCCTGGGAACCGGAGTGCACACGATGACGGGGACGCTGGCCTCGAACGGCTCGGTGAACATCCCGGGCAAGATCCAGTTCGTTGGTGCGAGCGGAGGGCTGGACTCCGTCCCCACGATCACGGTGCAGGACGTGGACGTGATGGTGAGTGGAGGCTTCACGCTAAGCACGGTCCTCGTGACCGGCACTTTCCAGCTCTTTTCCGGGACCATGACCGTGACGAATGCGCCGGTGCTGCAAGGCCCGGCGATCTTTCAGGGGGGCAACTACGGCTCTAGCAGTGCTCTCTTGACGCTGGAAGGCAGCACGACGTTCTCGGGGACGATGGTGTCCGCGGTGGTGAACCTGCTGGTGAAGGGGTCGTGGACGTCGGACGCCAACTTCAACCCGCAGACAGCAGGATCGTCGATGCGGTTTGCGGGGACAGGCGCTCAATCGGTGAGCGTTGCGAGCTCCAACTTTGGGTTCCCGAACCTGACGATTACGGCGGGCACTTCGATCGATACGGGAACCAAGTCGGTCGTCATGCCGGGTGCCTTGACGGTGAACGGGACGTTGACGACGACAGGTTCCTTGGTGCAGGTGGCGAGTACGCTGACGGTAGCTTCGACCGGCTCGCTGCAGGCGACGAGCGCGACAAGCCTGGTGACTCAGGGAAGTCTGCTCGTTTCTGGGCCCCTGAATGCTCCGCAAGCGATCCTTACGGCCAGCGCCGGTGCGAGCATCTTCACCACAGGCACGATCACCCTGGGAACCGGAGTGCACACGATGACGGGGACGCTGGCCTCGAACGGCTCGGTGAACATCCCGGGCAAGATCCAGTTCGTTGGTGCGAGCGGAGGGCTGGACTCCGTCCCCACGATCACGGTGCAGGACGTGGACGTGATGGTGAGTGGAGGCTTCACGTTGGACACCGTCAACGTATCTGGGACCTTCCGCCTGATGTCGGGGAACATGACCGCGCTTCACGTACCCGTGCTCCAAGGTCCAGCGGTTTTCCAGGGCGGCACCTACGCCGCGAGTGCTCTCGTGACGCTGGAAAACAGCACGACCTTCTCGGGAACGACGGTGTCCGCCGCGGTGAACCTGCTGGCGAAGGGATCATGGACGTCCGACTCCAGCTTCAACCCAACGAGTGGAACCGTGACCTTTGGCGGGATCGGGGCCCAGCTCGTCACCATGAACGGCGGTCAGATGCCCGCGGTCGTGATCTCGAGCACGTCTTCGACGACGATCACGGACGCCTGCCACGTCAAGAGCAACCTGACCGTCAGCGGCAGCGGTTCTCTCACGGCCAACGGCGCGCTCGACGTCGATGGGAGTCTGACCGCCTCGGGCGGCTCTTCCAACCTCTCATTCGCCGGCGTGGGCAGCGTTGTGGACGGTACGTTCAGCGCCTCGGGTGCGGTCGCCGTCGACGGATCGCTCGAGCTCAACAGCGCCGCTAGTTTCCTCGGGTCGGTCAGCGGCACAAGCGGCACAGGCCTCGTCGATTGCGATGCGAACGTGACGTTGCAGGCGGCCTCGACCCTCGCGCCTTCCTTCCGCTTCGCTCAGAACGTCACCGTCCACAGCAGCCTCTTCGCGCCCACGACCGGCTGCGCGATCTTCGACGGCAACGGGGGGCAGATCGTCTTCCAGCCGAGCGGCGCGGCGGAGATCCTCTTCGCCTGTCTCGTGATCGAGCCGCAGACCTCCGTCACCTTCCAGGACGATCTGCACGTGCTCGATGACACCACGTGGAACGGCGACGGGGTCGTGGTGGGCGACGCGCTCTTCGACGGGGCGTTCGCGGGCACGGACTCGGGCGCGGAGCTGGTCTCGACCGCCGGCCACGACATGGAGTGGCGCGGGGAGCTGATCGATTACGACGGGGTGCTCATCCCGGGCGGCATCATCCTGATCACCTCGCCGGGCTCGGTCATCGTGGACGTGCCGGACGGCTTCGGGGTGCGGGTGGACGTGGGCGTCGGGAATCTGCTCACGATCCTGAACTCCACGCTGACGATCGGTGACGCGCTGAACATCCTGAGCGGCACGGTGGCGAGCGCGGGAGACCTCGTGCTGGACGCGCAGAGCATCACCATCGAGGCTCCGGGCCGCCTCGACGTGCTGGGCAACCGGGTCGAGCTCACCGGCGGCGTGGCGATCACCGTGCGCGGTGAGCTCGCCGTCGGAGCGGGCGGGGAGCTCGTGCTCGCGGCCAGCACGGTCGATGTGCAGGGACCGAGCGGCGAGCTGACCGTGGTCGGGATCGCGACCGACCACGCCCGGGCGACGGGTGGAGGCATCGGCGGCTTCTCGCTCCTGGTCGGAGCGGGGGCCACGCTCACGGCCGAACACTTCGAGATCCAGGAGATGGGCGTGGACGGCCTCCGGATCGACCTCAACGCCAATGTCCTCGCGCTCCGGGACGGCACCTTCGACCGCGTCGAGCTCGGGGGCGTCCTGCTCGACATCGCTCGCCTGGCCGTCACCCAGCTCGACCGGCTCTTCTTCCTGGACACGGAGAACCTGCGCGGCAGTCCGAACACCTTCAACGTCCGCACCCAGCCCGGCAGCCTGCCGGTGGCCTTCGCCGACTGGGAAGGCATCTTCGGCGGGCCGAGCTGGGAGGACGACCTGAACAACCTGGCCTTCTGGGGCTCGAAGCTCGCCTTCTTCATCGCCCGCGACCACCCCGCCGCGAACAAGCTCTTCTGGCGCACGACGCGTGAGGAAGACGTGCAGGCCTTCGTGATCGAGCGCTCGCTGCTGCCCCCGGGCACCTTCACTTTCGTGACCCAGGTCGCCGCCAGCGGGCCGCAGCTCTACAACGCCACCGACGCGACCATCGTGCCTGGCACGCCCTACCGTTACCGCCTGTCTGAGATCCTGACCTTCGGGCCGCCCGTCGTGGGCCGGATCCTCTCCGAGCAGGACACCGACGGGCTTCCGGGTCCGCCGATGACGAATCCGAAGGGACCGCCCCCGCCGCTGCCCCTGGCCGGTGACGGGAGCAGCCCCGACCCGCTCGGCCCGGTGACCCTCGCCGGCGCGCTCGACCACCTGCCGTCCGGCTCGACGGACATCCAGGCGTACCTCGATCTGGTCCAGGGCGACGAGCACATCGAGCTCGCTCTCGAAGGAGGCATTCACGCTCCCTTCGCGTGGGAGCCGGCCAGCGGCTCCAGCCTGCGCATCGTGGCCAAGGCGGACGAACTCGTCGCCATCGACGTCTCGCGGAAGCCCGTACTCGTCCGCGGCGTCGGGCGCGATCAGAGCGTCGAGCTCAGCGGATTCGTTCTGCGAGGCTCGAATCCGGACGCGCCTGCGCTGATCCTCGAGAACTGCGCCGGGCCGGTCGTGCTCGACGGTCTCCTCATCCAGAGCCGTCGTGACGAGGCGCTCGTCGTCACGAACAGCGCCGCGGCCGTGCTCCAGGATGTCCGCATCCAGGGCGGGTTGCTGCTCGAGAGCGATTCGAGCGCCTACGTGAGCTCGTCGCAGGCCCGCTTCGCGCGCCTGAGGGGGCACTCGACGCTGCAGAGCTCGCGCTTCCAGGGAACGCTCGAGGTGGCGCCCGACTCCCGCTCGATCGCGCAGGTTCTTCCGATGCCCGGCCTCTTCCTCGCGAGGCCCAGCGACCCGGGGAAGCTCCTCGTGCGGCTCCTTGGTCCAGCGCAAGCGAGCTGGCAGCTCTTCGCCTCCGAGCGGATCGGCTTCCGGCCGCAAGATGGATCCGCGATCCCGGTGCTCCTCGATACGCGCCACTCGATCTCGCTCCTGGATGCACGCCGGATCGGGACCGAGGGCCAGGACGAGCTCGTGCTCGAGCTGCCCGCGGAGCTGCTGGGTTCGTTGCTGTACTTCCAGGCGTTCGTCACTCCGTCCGGGACCGAGGCGGTGATCCATGCAGCGATCCCGAGTCCACTGCGGGCCGTGAGCTCGCGGTAGGACGCGCTAGACTGAATTCGACGTGAGCGAGAGAAGCGAGCACGGGTCCGCGCTCGGACTCTTCGAGTCCTGGCTCGAGCGCGGGGAGCAAGAGTCCTTCGAGGAGTTGCTCGGCCGCCATCCCGTGCTCCGCAGCGAGCTCGAGTCCTTGAAGCGCGCCAACGACGGCCTGCGCCGGCTGCGCTCGGACCCGGAGAAGAAGCGTCCGTCCAGCGGGCGCTTCCATTCCGGCCAGGTGCTGGGCGACTTCCGCATCGAGAACGAGATCGGACGGGGCGGCATGGGCATCGTCTTCGCGGCCGTGCAGATCTCGCTGCAGCGGCGCGTGGCGCTGAAGATCCTGCCGGCGCAGCTCACGCTCGACGAGCGCGCGCTGAAGCGCTTCCAGCGCGAGGCCGAGATCACCGGACGGCTGCAGCACCGCGGCATCGTGGACATCCACCAGGTCGGCGAGACCGACGGTGTGCACTTCATCGCCATGGAGCTGATCGAGGGCACCTCGCTCGATCGCGTGATCGTGCGCATGCGCGGCGAGACCCCCGAGGACGTGCGCAAGGTGCGCATCGCCGACATCGCTTCGCTGCATGGGCTCGAGTCGAGCCCGACCAACGCAGCGCCGCGGGACGAGCCCGAAGGAGCGCGCCCGAGCTCCAAGAAGAGCTCGTCCTCGGCCTCGAACAAGAACTACATCGAGTCCGCGGTCAAGCTGGTGTGCCAGGTCGCCGACGCGCTCGATCACGCCCACCACGCAGGCGTGATCCACCGCGACGTCAAGCCCTCGAACATCCTGGTGCGCCGCGACGGCACGGCCGTGCTGACCGATTTCGGCCTGGCCCGCGAGCAGGGACTGCCGGGCATCTCGGCCGCCGGCGACTTCGCGGGCACGCCGAGCTACGTCTCGCCCGAGCAGGCCATGTCGGGACGAGTGCCCGTCGATCACCGCAGTGACGTGTTCTCGCTCGGAGCCACGCTCTACGAACTCGTGACGCTGCACCCGGCGTTTCCCGGGCACACGACGCACGAGATCCTGAGCCACATCCTGACCAAGCCGCCGATCCAGCCGCAGCGGCTCAATCCGGCCCTGGCGCCGGACCTCGTCACGATCCTCGAGAAGGCACTCGAGAAGGACCCCGACCGCCGCTACCCGAGCGCGGGCGAGCTGGCCGAGGACCTGCGCGCGTTCATCGAGTACCGGCCGATCCGCGCCCGACGAACGGCCACCGTCGTGCGAGCCTTGCGCTGGGTGCGGCGCGAGCCCCTGAAGGCCGCCCTCGGACTCGTGCTCGCGCTCGGCTCGCCGGCGGCGGTCTGGTTGGCGGGCGAGGCGCTCAGCGCGCGGAAGGAAGCTGGGGTGCTGCGCAGCGCGCTCCTTCCGCAGCGGCTCGAGGCGGCCTTCCTCGAGCTCGGCGTCGGCGAGCCGGCGCGCGCGGAGCCGGTGTTTCGCGAGGTGCTCGCCCAGGATGCCTGCTCGCTGGAGGCGGCGGCCGGCGCGGCCATGGCCCTGCTCGGCCAGAGTCAACCCGTGGAAGCGCTGGAGCTCATCGATACCGTCGAGGCGGCCTGCGGACCCGCGCGCCTGGATCGATTGCGCGTCCACGCGCTGCGCGCGCTCGGCGACGAGCGCGGGGCGCTCGAGCTCGAGGGGCGACTGCCCCCGGCCTCGACCGCGCAGGACCTGTATCTCGAGGCTGTCTGGCTGATTCACGACCAGCCGTTCCTCCTCGGTCTGCCCGGCAGCTCGCTCTTGCCCCTGGTCGGAGCCGAGTCCGTGACGGAGGCCCAGCGCCTCGAGCCCGGCCGAGACTTGCTGGTCGCGTACCGCGAGCGTGGAGGGCGCGCGATCGAGCGCCTGCTCGACGGCTTGGCGCGCGAGCCCTCGCCGCCGCTCTACTTCGCGCTCGCCTGGGCCATCTGGGTGGCGCGAGACGAAGAGCAAGCCCAGCGCTTCGCCGACGTGATCGCGGACAAGTGGGGCGAGCGCGCCATCGGGCGCTTCTATGCCGGCCTGGCGCGCGAGGTGTTCGATGCGGAGGGCGCGCTGAGGGAATACGACGCGGCGCTCGCGCTCGATCCGTCGCTGTCGCTCGCCACGCGCCGCAAGGCCGCACTCTTCCTGCACCTCGGCGAAGGAGAGCGGGCGGTGGCCGAGCTGTCCGCCCTGGTCGAACGCGAGCCCAAGAGTTCCCTCCTGGCCGAGAACCTGGCCCAGGCGCTGCTCGCCGCCGGACGGGTCGAGGAGGCGGTGGCCCAGGCACGTCATGCGGTCGAGCTCGACCGCAGCCAGGCCCCGTCGCACGACACGCTCGGGTGCGCGCTCTACTACCAGGGCGAATGGAAGGCCGCCAGCGAAGCGTTCCCCGGCGCCATCGCACTCGAGCCGCGGCGCGCGATCTATCGCGGCCATCTCGGTCGATCGCTGCTGAAGCTCCAGCGCTTCGACGAGGCGCGTAAGGAGCTGGAAGGCGCGCTCGAGCTGGACCCGGAGGACCCGGTGCTCGCCTACGATCTGGCCCTGGCGCACAAGCAACTCGGAGATCTCGGTGGCGCGTTCACGGACCTCGAGAGGGCGCGCGAGTCCCTCGAGTCCGGAATCGCGTCGGAGCTGCCGCTCGACCTCGTGCTGGGTCAGGAGGGCGTCGTCCTGGAGCGCCTGGATCGCAGGGACGAGGCCGAGTCCGTGCTGAGACGCGCCGTCGAGCTCGCTCCGGAGACGGCCTTGCATCACCTGAATCTGGGCAAGCTCCTGCTCGGGCTGGAACGCTTCGAGGAGTGCATCGAGCCGCTGGAGGCCGGACTCGCTCTGGATCCGAGCGTGGAGGCCCTGCACTACGACCTCGTTCGCGCTTGCCTGAAGGTCCGCATGCACGAGCGAGCGCTGCAAGCGGCCAAGCGCTGGACCGAGCACCACGAGCGCAGCGTTCGAGCCTGGAACGAGCGGGCCTGGATCCAGGCCGATCCGGAGACGCGGCCGCGCGTGGGCGATGCTCCGGACGCACTGGCGTCCGCCAGGCGAGCGGTGGAGCTCTCGAACGAGAAGGACTGGCGCATGCTCGACACGCTGGCGTGCGCGTACTTCGCGGCGGACGACCGGGACCAGGCGATCGAGGTCGGCTATCGAGCGCTCGAGCTGGCCGAGACGGACGGCGCGAACAGCGCCGAGCTAGACGAGCTGAACGAGCACCTCGAGCGCTTCGAATCGCAGCCTTGATCAGGGCTCGCGGTTTTTTTCCGGCCGCCACAGAAAAAGGAGCCTTTCCCGCAGCGCCGCGCCGCGTCCTGCGCTCAGGACGAGGTGACCGGAGAGCGCCCGACCTTCGAGCTGATCCGGCGGGCGCGGGAGGGCGACAAGAACGCGCTCGAGCAGCTCTTCTCCGACTACTACCCGATCACCCTGCGCATCGTCGAGCTGCGCCTGGGTCGCAGGATCCGGGGCATCACCGAGAGCGAGGACGTCGTGCAGGACTCCCTGCTCGACGTCTTCAAGGGGCTCGACCACTTCGAGATGCACTCCGAGGGCGACTTCAAGAACTGGCTCGCCCACATCGTCGAGAACAACATCCGCGACCGCTTCCGCCGCGCCCGGGCCGAGAAGCGTGGAGCCGGCCGGGAGAAGCGCTTCGCCGACATCCCCTCGACCGTGCTCAGCCGGGTGCTCTTGCGTGGAACCGGCCCGAGCCCGAGCAAGGAAGCCGCCGCCAGGGAGCTCGAGACACGCATCGAGCACGTCTTGATGAACGTCCTCGAGGACCCTTACCGCGAGGTGATCATCCTGCGCAGCCTGTGCGGAATGAGCTACGAGGAGGCGGCCAAGAGCATGGGCTACGAGAAGACGAGCACCGTTCGTTCGCTCTACTCGCGGGCGATGGAGAAGCTGCGCAGGTCGCTGAAGCCGTGAGCGGGTTCACCGCGCTCGGAGCTCGGCCAGGCGGCTCGGCGGCAGTCCTGGACGGCCACGCCGTGTGTCATTTCGGAGGCGCTGGCTCGATCTCCTCGGCCCAGCTGGCGGACTCGGGGTCGATCCTCGTGGCTTCGTCCAGGACGGATGAAGCCTCGTCGGCCCGCCCTTGATTCCGCAACAGCCCAATGAGCTCGCGCCAGGCTTTGCCATAGCGCGGGTCGATCTCGACGGCCTTGCGCATGTCGGCTTCGGCCGCGTCCATGTTGGCCAGACCGACTTGCGCGAGGGCGCGGGAGAGATGGACTCTGGCGGAGGTGGGGTCGAGCTCAAGTGAGCGATTGAAGGAGGCCAAGGCTTCTTCGGTGCGACCGTTGCGGTGCAACGCGATACCGAGGTTGCCGCAAGCCTTGGGATCTTCGGGGCCGAGGAGGGCTGCCCTGGAAAGGATGTGCAGAGCCTCCACGTCCCGGTTTGTCTGGAGCAGGGCACCCCCGAGGTTGATGTAGGTCGTGTAGTGGCCAGGGTTGAGGCTCGCGGCGGCGTAGAGATTCTCGATCGCCTGTTCGAGGTTCACGAGGTCGGGCGCGTCGTATGTCATGCCGCCCTGGAGCGTCCCGAGGAGGAAGCGCGCCCAGAAGTCATTTGGGTCGAGCGCCAGGGCCTTGCGCAGGATCTCGGCCGCGCGCGCCTTGTAGGGGCCTGGATCCGCGACGAGGTTCCCACCCAGCCAAGTCAATTCGCCCGCGCTCATCGACGCGACGTTCTCCTCCGAGAGGAGCGGCTCCGGCCATGGGATCAACTCGCGGCGGCGTGCGCGGAACGCGCTCCACAGCTCGCGGAACTTGGGTCTCTCGATCACTGCATCGAGGAGGGCATCCAGCCTCGGCGAGAGGTGCACGAGTCCGGAATAGGTCTCATTCCAGCGCAACCAGCGTTCGCGCGTCGCGTCCTTGAGCGGCCGTGTGAACTTCCCCTGCCCGAGAAGCCACGCCTTCGGGAGATCCCGCATCTCCATGAACCTGGCCAGCTCCCCGATCCAATCGAGCATGCGCCCGTGGAGCCCGGGTTCCAGCTCCTTCAAGGCTTGGATGCGGGTGACGACATCCTGGATGGGTTCTTCGCCGTCCAGGGGGAAGCCAGCCTTGCGGAAGCTGTCGAGGAGCTGCTGCGCGGCGTCCAGCGCGCCCTCGAGAGCGCTGGTGGCCAATTCGTCCTGCATCCATTCGGAGGAGCTCTCCTGGAGGAGAGCGTGCAGGTTCGCCACAACTTGGCGTTCGTGGTCGGCCTGGCGCAGGCGCCATTGCTGGAAGGCGATGACAAAACCGAGCATGACCAGAATCGAGCTCGCGATTGCGGTTGCCACGGTCGGATGGCGGCGAGTCCACTTCGAAGCCCTTCGCGCGGGGCCATCGCGCCAGGCGACGCCCGGCGTGCCCTCTTGGAATGCCCGGATGTCATCCGCGAGGGCTCGGACCGTCGGATAGCGGGCCTCTTTCGTCTGTGACAGAGCCTTGCGGCAGATCGCGCGGAGTTCGTACGGCGGCAGAGGCTTGTGTTCGAAGGCCCGGTCGTTCAGCGCATGGCGTAGGAGTCCACCAATGCCATGCACGTCAGCCCGGTGGTCCACCGCGAGCGGGTCGCCGCAAGCCTGCTCCGGGGCCATGTAGCTGGGGGTGCCGAGCACGTCGCCAGCGCCAGTGGGTGATTGGGACTCGGAACGCGGAGAGCCCGCGTTCGAAGTCGGCGGCTCGCTCGCGCCCAAGAGCTTCGCGAGGCCCCAATCCATGACATGTACCTCGCCGAAGCGGCCGATCATCACGTTGCTCGGCTTCAGGTCGCGGTGGATGACGCCGCGTTCGTGCGCGAGCGAGAGCGCATCGCAGATCTGCAGGACGATGCGCACGAGCTCTTGGATCGGGAAGGCCTTGCCCGCGGCGAGGTCGGCGTGCCAAGCGCCGACCAGCTCCTCGAGCGTGCGGCCCTCGACCAGCTTCATCGTGTAGTAGAGCTGGCCGGTGCGGTCGATGCCGATGTCGTGCAGGGGAACGATCGAGGGGTGTTCGAGCTGGGCGGTGAGCTGGGCCTCGGTCAGGAAGCGCTCGATGTAGGCGCGGCGCTGCGGGGTATCGACTCCGCCGACGGGCTCGAGGTCCACGACCTTGAGCGCGACCTCGCGGCCGAGGTCGATGTCCAGGGCGCGGAAGACGCGCCCCATGCCGCCGCGGCCGATCTCGGCGAGGATGCGGTAGCGGCCGCCGACGACGCGTGAGGGCAGGAGCTCTGCGGGGGCACGCGGCTCGCCGGCACCGGGTCGAGCCGTGCGCACGACGCTCGCGAGGCCGAAGCGCTCGCGCATCTCGTGCAAGACGTTGCCGGCGTTCGGAGGCGTGCCGAGGAAGCCCGCGCGCCGCAGCTTCTCGAGGCGCGCGCGCAGACTCGGGGCGTGCTCGGCGTGCTCGCGCAGGAAGAGCTCCAGGTCGAAGTGCGGGTCGTCCTCGAGCTTCTCGATCAGCTCGGCGAACAGGGCGCTGACCGTGGAGCTCATTCCTTGGGCCTACAGCCGTTCGGCCAACTCGCTCATCGCACGCGAGAAGAGCGAGCGCGCCCCCGAGGGCGAGCTGAAGCCGAGCTCGGTCGCGATCTCCTCGAAGGAGAATTCGCACAGCTTGCGGAGCTCGATGACGCGGCGCTGGCGTTCGTCGAGCGCGAGCAGGGCCGTTTCGAGTTGTTGCTCGAGCTCGGCCGCCTGCGCGATGCGGCTCGGGGTGGTCGAGTCGTGGCCCAGGACCGAATCGCTCAGCACGGTGGAGTGCCCGCGGCGGGGAGCAAGGCGACCGACGTCGCGCTTGGCGGCCCTGCGCCGACGGTGGTGGTCGCGCAGGTTGTTCTGGACCATCGTCGCGAGCCAGTCGCACAGGGCTCCGTCGTGGCGGTGCTCGAAGTCCTCGAGGTTCTGGAAGGCGTCGATCAGCGTTTCTTGCACCAGATCCTCGCGGTCCCACAGCTCGCTCTCGCGGCAGCCCATGCGCAAGGAAGCGATGCGTCGGACGCGCGGGAGCAGGCGCTCGAAGAGCTCGTCCAGCGCCGAGCGGTCGCCCTTCTGGGCCGCGACGAGCAGCACCCTCGTGTCGAGCGACGAACGAGGCGAGCGCGAGCGAGAAGACCTCTCCATCCGGCTCGGGATGATAGCCGCCGGCGACAGGATTGGGGGGCTTCATGTCGTGCGAGCACAATGACGGCAAATCCGCTCGCGGCCCATTCAGGCCCGAAGCCCCGCTCACTCGCCCAGGATCTCGCGCACGATCGCCAGGTGATGCTGCGTGTGCACCACGCCGAAGCGCGCCCATTGCGGGGCGTCGAGCGGGCCGAGGAGTTGGTGGGGGATCTTGAGCTCGCTCGGCGCGAGGTCAAGCGGGTCGAGGGCGGCGAGCGCAGCGGCGCCGTCGGCGAGCCATTGCCGCAGCAGCTCGCGCTGCACGCGCTCGGGCGGACGCACCATGCGCGGGGCCTGGGC
>JABFRZ010000346.1 GCA_013140785.1 Planctomycetota bacterium
GTGCGCGAGTACTACGAGAGCAGCTATGTCCTCGCTCTCCCCGTCGCGCTCTTGCGACGGCTCGAAGGCAAACCCTTCGCCGCAGCAGGCTCGCTGGAGGACGCAGGGAGCTTCCCGGACTTCCTCGACATCACCCATCCGATCGAGAACGACGACGACCTCGAGTCGTTTCTATGGCTACTCGATGGCGGGGCGCGGTACGATGAGGACGAAGAAGGCTGGGTCGATATCGATTCGGCGCGCGACGTTTTCGCCGATCAGGAGCGTTTTCTTGAGGTCGTCGGAAGCCGTAGTCGGGCGCCCCTGGCCAGCTCGGTCCGTGGCTTTGGCAAGTTCGTTGAGTTCTGCCGGTCGCTCGATCGTATGCTCCGTCGCAGAGAGCTCCCTTTACTGCTACGCGCGTATTACTGGCACTACCATGAGTACTGGTTCGGCCAGCTCGCCCACCACCTCAAGCGAGAGGTCCGCATAGGAATCGATGCATTCGCGGCGTGGAAGGGCCAGGAAGCGTGGACCCGACGCCGCTATGAAGCCGATCGACGACAAACAATGGCGGCCATCGCACGATTGACCTCCGGCCGCTACGGCGCTGCATTGACACGCCGGCTACCGGACGATGTGCGTCGCGCATTTATGCAATAGCGCAGGACTCAGTCGCGACGATTCGACGGCGTTCTAAAGGTCCGCTTATAGAACAGGGCACGAGCCCTTGGGGCGGAGAATCGGAGCGCGAGTAGAGAACCAAGCAACCTTCGAAGGGGAGTCCCGATCGGACGAGGACTCGGTGTTCGAGCCTCGTCCGACCAGGTCTGGCATCTACAGTCCGACACGCTCGCGCAGGCTCGTGAAGGATCCGCCCTCGCCCACGATGATGTGGTCGAGCAGCGGCACCCCCAGGATCTTGCCGGCCTCGTGCAGTCGTCGCGTGACCTCGATGTCCTCGTGCGAGGGTTCGGGGTCGCCGCTCGGGTGGTTGTGGGCGACGATGATCGCGGCGGCATGCTCGCGCAACGCCGGAGCGAACACTTCCCGAGGATGCACGAGGGACGCCGTGAGCGTGCCCCGCGAGACCTCGGCGAAACCCATCACGCGATGCTTGCCGTTCAGCAGGAGGGCAACGAACCGCTCCTGGGTCTCGTGTTCGAGGTGCGGCCTGAGCAAGCTCGCGACGGCGCCAGCCATGCGGGCTTGCGAACCGTACAGATCGCAGAGCTCGCTCGACTCACAGACTACTTCCTCGAACCGAGACACGACCCGACGAATCCGGGTGCCCTTGTCCTTGCAACTCATGAGTCTCTTTCCGTTTGCGTCAGCACCATGCTGAAGCTCAGCGGAGCGGCGCAGGCCGCGATCAGTTGAGCTTCAGCCGGGTCGGAAGGAGACGAACCGTGTGGTCCTTCTACTCGCGATAGACAGTACAGGAGTTCGCGACGCTAGTCACACGCGGCCGTGTAGCTTTGACCTGCCAACTGTGATATATGGCGGAAAGTCCCATTTTGGGACGCTCGCTATGTTCGATGGTGCAGCGCGGGCAGATTTGTGACCGCGTACGGCCAGAACGTTGAGCGAAGTTCAGTGCTGAAGGTCTCCGACGTGGCAGCTCCCTAACCAGGAACCCTGCTGCGGCAATCGAGGTCGACCACCTCGACCACTGGAACCTTGGCTGGTAGCGCTGGATGCCTGGGTCAATACCGGGCTCGTCCAGTGCGAGGACGGCTCTTCGGAGCAATGCGTTCGAAGTCACGTGTAGGGTGTGGTGTTTTCTCGCGAACCTGAAAGGAGGTTTTTCGCGCGGTTCCGCCCTGCAATGCAGAACGAGCAATCCCGAAGTTCGAGTCCATGGGTCGATGTGACCCCGCTGAAGCGGGGCGACCGTGACAAGCCCGCTCCTCTCCAGGTCGGAGAGCGCGGGTCGTGTGTTCGTGAAGCGGTGAGAATCCGCACGAGGGGGTAGGTGCCTTGGCGCGTGGAGTCCGATCTGGAGTCCACGAGTGGCATCGCAACCTCGTCCACCGCAGGGAGCTTCCTCCTGGCGACAGGAGGAACCGGCCGGATGACTCTGGCCGGGTACCGCGGAAGTCGCTCGTCGCCTGGGAAGGCGAAGGACGGCAACCGCGGGCGTGAAGAGCTCAACTGTGAGAGTCGGATGCGCCAGTGTCCGATTGGTGGTGAGCAGCAAGGGGGACGAGAGCTTTCCCCCCAGAAACTCGATGTGGAGCGTCTCCTCGAAGAGGAGCGTCTCGGTCCGGACCGATTGCGGTACGGACTCCGTTCGCCGAATCCAGGAGCCTGTTGCTCCTACCTGGAGAAACCCACTGGCCCGCAAGGCGGTGGAGGGCGAGGTGAACGCTGTGAACGCGGGACCTCTCGGCACATCGAGAAGAGACTGGGTAACGGTCTCTCAGGGGCGTGACCCTTGTTGCGAAACGACACGCTAAACGGGGAAGGTCTCAGGCCTCCGGGTATGGTCACCCGGTGCGGGGCAATAGTCGGCCTCGTGTAAGTAGGGCTTCGGCCCGAAACGCTTGAGACTGGGAGCGAGCTTCGAGTACGACGCGGTCCATGTCCGCGCGTGGTCCCTGGGAGCGGCGACGCAAACCCAGGGAGTGAACCTCTGCAAGGCAGTGGAGGACACGTTGGCGACCATGGGGTGGTTCCCAAGGTCGATGCCAGGAGGAAAGAAGCGACCAGCCAGATGCAGCACTGACTCGGCCGTCGGGATGGGGTGAAGGACCAAGAAGAGTCCTGGCCCCATCCCGGCTGTTGTTCGCTGTGAGCGGAGGACACTCGGTGAAGCGAGATCCTTCCCTGACACCGGACTGGCGATGGTGGCTCGAGGTGTATCTCGCGTTCCATCGCGGCGAAACTTGGGTTCGTACCGAGCGACTTCCATAGATGGTGCAACCACCATGATGGGAGCAACGAGTCGCGCTCGCGCGTTCTCGTTGAGCTTGGTTTGGTTCGGTTCGAAGGAGCGATGGATCCGCTACCGCACATGGACGCGGTTATGGATCACGAGACCGACTCCCCGCCGCGCGCGCGCTACCAGGTAGGTAGAGCGCGACGGCGGGGTGGTCTCGGACGATCGTTCTTCGGCGTGAAGGATTCTTTTTAAGGCCGGGCTTCGGAGAGGTGTGCCCACGACCAAACACCTCCCATTCACGACGGGGTGGATGGAGGAACGGAATGAAGTACCGATACGAAGTGAAGAGCTTGCGCGCGTTCGTGCAGCGCATCGCGTGTGAAGTCGCGAACCGCGGCTACGTGTTCTTCGTGACCGGCCACATCCCGGCCGAACGGGCGCCGGAGGACACCGACCTGAAGCTCCTCGAGGCCTACGGCCTCTCCCTGAGCAAGTTCCAACGCTACCGCCGCAAGAGCCGGGGCATCGCGAGCGTCCAGTACGTGCGCCACGGCCGGTTCTTCGTGATGCTCGCGACCCCGGGCGAGAGCCTCTGGTTCGAGCGCGAGCAATGGCCGCGCGAGCTCCGCCACAAGCGCGGCTCCCGCATCAAGGACCTGCGCGAGGAGCCGCTGCGCTACTCCGGATATCAGATCGGCCTGCGCCGCTCGTCGAACACCGGCCGCGACCACGTCTCCGTCCGTATCCAGAAGGACGAGTTCCTCGGCCTCAAGGCCTACTTCCTCGACATCGCCTGCAAGCGGAACATCGAGAACCTGCGCTGGGAGTACGCCAACCTCCCCTTCGAGCCCTATCGCGGCGTCAAGAAGCAGTACGGCGAGATCGCGCGCGCCGTGAACGCGAAGCGCAAGACCCAGGGGCTCTCGCCCGTCCCGCTCTCATCGTTGCCGGCCCGGAGAAAGGTGGTCCCGACGTTCCTCGACGTGGACCCCTTCGCCGAGGCCGATCGAGTTCAACCTGAATGCTGTGTAGGAGGCGCATGACGAGGAGGACGAAGGGACAGAAGGACTACATGGAACGCCTCCGCGATCCCCGCTGGCAGCGGGTCCGCCTCCGGGTGCTCGAGCGCGCCGAGTGGAAGTGCGAGGGCTGTGGCACCGGGGAGGTCAACCTCCAGATTCATCACGGCTGGTACGAGCGCGGGTTGATGCCGTGGGAGTACCCGGACGAGGCGCTGTACTGCCTCTGCGACGACTGCCACGAGCGGGCGGAGTCGCTTAGAGCCGACGCCTACAAGACGCTCGGCCGCATCCCCCCTTGGTTCCACACGCACGCGACCGTGCTGCTCCACGACCTGCACCTGCTCCTCGCAGCCGGCGCGACCCAGCAGGACCTGGACGATCTTCGAGTTCAACGGACAGGGTGACCATGCGGGACAAGGGACTGGTCTTCGAGGAGATGCGCCGCCAGCGGCGGGCGATGGTAGGCCCGATGGTCGAGGAGTGGTTCCTCTGGGTCGTCGTGGTGGCCGTCCTCTTCGTCGTAGCGTCTTTCGCTTCGAGGGCGGCTCGCGCTCGCGGCGAGCCCGCTTCGTTCGGCCGCCGGCTCTCCAGCGCCGAGCACGACACGGACGGACTCACGCCGCGTAGCGGGCACGTCACGAGAGGCGGACGATGACGCCAGATCCAGGGCGACGCTGGTTCCCCTTCAGCATCCCAGAAGTCGAAGTCACCCTCGCCATTTACGCGCTCTCCACGAGCACGCTCGCCTTCCTTGGCGTCGAGAAGCGGCCCCTCGCTTGGTTCACGCTCGGGTACCTGGCCTTCGCCTACCTGGCCGGACTCCTGGTCCATGCCCGCCGCCCAGGGTTCACGCTCCTCCGAGATGGAGCGCTTCGCGGCGCCGGCTACGCGCGGTTCTTCCGAGGCGCCACGCGCAGCCTCCTGCTCCTGCACACCGACGACGACTCCCCGAGCGACGAACTGCTCGGCCTCTACCGCACGCTCCTCGACCGCGGCATCGAGCTCCGCCGGATCATCTTCATCCGCCCGGACCATGCCCCGGGCGCCTATGACTGGGTCCACCGCTTCGGCCGCCACGAGCGCCTGCAACAGCGCGTGATCCTGCCCGACCGTGCCGATGTGATGCGGCTCAGCTTCGTCGTGGTGGACGAGCGCTGGTCCATGCTCTCGGTGCCCGGTGACGCGGCCGTGGACGGCGAAGGCTACGCCGGCCGCTACGTCCTAAGGCACCTCCTGGCCATCGAGGACGCGGAGATCGCCGAGGCCTTCACCGAGGTCCACCGCCAGCTCTGGCGGCGCGCCACCGTCGTCGACGAGGCGCTCTTCGCCGGATTGCCGCAGCTGCCCAAGCCAGACGACGAGTGAACCTCGTCAGCCG
>JABFRZ010000372.1 GCA_013140785.1 Planctomycetota bacterium
TGGCGTCGAAGAGCTCGACGTCGATGGCCGCGAGGGTGCGCTCGACCTCGTGGAACAGGCGGATCATCTCTTCCTGCGCGGCGTCCAGGCCGGAGAGCTTGGGCAGCTCGATCACGGGCTTCTCGGGTTCCTGGCCTTCCTTGGCCTGAGCTGAGACGGGGCCGGCCACGGCCAGGAGCGAGGCGAAAGTTCGGCGTGAGCGGCAACGATCGAAGCTTTGGTGCCGCTCGCCCAAGCCGCGCGGCGCTCCTGGTTCAAGTGACTCTGCCGTCGGAGCCAGCGGGCGCATCTCGACTGGGAGAGATTCCAAGCGCTCCTCGAGCGCTTCCGCAGCGCTTCCACCTTCGTCAGCGGGGAATGGTCACGAGGTTGAGGCCTTCACCGGCCAAGAACAGGGAGGCCGTCGTCACGAGCGAGCCCTCGCGATACAAGCGGATCGCGCTCGCGCGTTCGCTCACGAGCAGGATCTCCGAGGTCCCTCGGGCGAGGTCCATCAGCGGGGAGACGAGGGTCTCGTTGCCGATCCGAGAGCGCATCTCCAGTGGCTTCTGGCTACCGTCGATCACGCAGAAGGAGTCGGCGCGCTCGGGATCGTCGAGTTCCACGCGGAACTTGCGCATGGCGGGCAGGGTGACTTCGAACGAGAGGGTCGGCGGAACCTCGAAGCGCTCGACCTCGGGGATCTGGTCGCCGGCAAACTCGAGGTACGCGCCATCCTCGCAGACGTCCTTGAACGAGAAGCGTCCGAGCTCGTCGCTCGCGGTGCATCGACCGCCTGACGGCGAATCCAGGCCCGGGCCTCGCCCCAGGTGTCTCCTCAAGAACACGATGACATCCGGAATCGGTTGGCCGTGAAGGGAGACGATTCGTCCCTCAATCGTCCGGAGCTCCCCAGAGGGCAGCCCGAGGACCAGCGGGTCTCCGGGAGAACCCGCCGCGATCGCGTGCAAGAGCGTTGTCGGGTGGACCGCACAGACCTGGTAGTCCCGATCGGTGAGTCCCTGCAACTCGAAGCACCCGGCAGAATTCGACCGCACAGGTCGGCAAGCGTGCGCCTCCTGGATCAGGGCCTCCTCGGACGTCGATCCCGAGTACGTGAGGTCGCCATCGAGCGGCAGACCCCTGACGAGCAGATTCGTGTAGTTCGCGATCCACACGAGTGCGCCTTCCACTGGGTGGCCCGCGGCGTCCTCGACCCGCCCCTGGATGGAGAGCGGCCGGCCCCCAAGGACCACGCGGAAAGGCTCCTCCCACGTTCCACCACTTGAATCGGTGACGGTTCGGCCCGGCAGGAAACCACGCTGGAAGGCCGTCAACGTCCTCGGTCGGCCCGGGGCTCCGTCCAGCGCGAAGACGCCGGCGGCGTCGGAGCGCACGACACGACCGTCGTCCGCCACCACCAAGGCTCTCGGGACCAGGGCGCCGTCCGGTTCGAGCACGACCCCGTAGAGGGTCCTCGAGTCGGCCCGGGGCTCCAGGACAACGAGCATGTCGTCCTGCGAAATCGGAGGCACTTCCACCCTCTTGCGCAGGTATGCCGGGTCGTCGATCTCGAGCCGTAGTCCCTGGCTCCATGCGACGTCCGCGAATCGGAAGCGCCCGTCCTCTCTCGTCACAGCCTCCCATCGGGCTCCGCGAGACCGTTCGCGCTCCCCGAGGATCCGGCGCTGCGTCGCCTCGTCCATGGCCAAGGTCACAAAGCACCCGACGATCGGAGCTCCCGAGACCTCCCTGACCTCGCCCTGATAGGTGACCTGCAGTCCCACCACGATGACGGCCTTGTCGAAGGGTCTCTCAGGGCTGAACTCGAAGGGCATCACCGTGGCGTATCCGGGATGGAACGCGAAGAACCGTCCCGACTCCCCTGGAAGATCCAGCTGCACCTGTCCCGTGACGTCGGTTCGCGGCGAGTCTTCGGGAACGCCCCTGGGAGCCGCAGTCTTGAGGGAGCGCTGAAAGACGACGGAAGCGAACGCGACTGGGTTTGCCAACTCGTCTTGAACGAGGCAATCGAGGGCTGATCCTCTGTCGGCGAGCAGGCGTCCTTCCGGTGTTGAGGATTCACTGGCCAGCTCCCGGACCGAATGCGTCGCGTCCGGACCCGCCAGCTGGAGACCCGGAGGCGCAGCCGCCTGGAGAACAGCCGACGTGGTGATTCCATTCCTGCGCTCCGCGGAGAGTAGCACGAAAGTCACCACCGAAGGCACGAACAGGATCGCCGCCAGCAGAAAGGTGAGTAGCCCGAGACGCTTCATCTTTTTGCCGATCATCCCCGGGATTCCAGGAGCCCTCGCGCAACGATTCCTTCTGTGCCCGCTCGGGAACGGCATCTCGTGTTCGGTCTCTCGGCCACCTGGGCATTGTCGGGCGAGAGGAAAGGAACCTTGAGCGAACCGGAACGGGCACGCGTGGACGGCGAGAAGGCGCCGGGTCGCCCTACGCCCTCTACCCCCGTTCTCCTACGCACGTCGTCGAGGGCACAGCCCCGGCAAGAGTCCCCAGAATGCCCGTCATCAGGCCGTGGCGCCCGTGGCCACCTCGACCTCAAACGTAGGAGCCAGTCATGATCACGAGCAGACGCCTGTTCCTCGGGTTCTCCACGTTTGCCGCCCTTTTCGGGACGCTGCGTCGCCCCGCACCGGGAAGGCAACCGGAGATCAGCGGCAACGAGTGGGGCGAAGAAGCCCAAGTACTCACGATCGTTACGGGACCCATTCGGCGGAATCAAGACTTGGAGGCAAGGTCATGAAGTCTGTGTTCAAGAGCTCATCCCACTCGGCCGGGTCGATGGCGTGCGCGTGTGGTTGCCCCTGCTCCTGCATTTGTGAGCCGGGGGAGAGCGCGGGGCAGAAATCGACCAATCACGCGAGCCCTCACGACACCACCTTCAACACGGGGAGTGCAAGCAACACCTGCGCCTGTGGCTGCCTCTGCCCACCCACCGTTTCAGCCAACAGGAACACCACGCTCAAGGACAACTTCACGGTCTAGGCCATCCCTCAAACAGGAAGCGCGCCATGAAGCTGAATCTCGATCCGTGTAAGGCCGAGCAAGCCGGACCGCGGGTAGTGGGCTACTTCGTACCGTCGGAGCGCCAGTACTTCTATGACGCCTATTCCAACGAGATCCTCGAAGTCACGCCGCTGGAAGCCGCGTTCCTGCGCTTGCTGGTCAACGGTGAACCGACCGGGGCATTGATCCAGAGCTTGGCTCCGAAATGGCCCGAGGTTCCCAGGATCGCCGAAGAGTTCGCGGACTTCCGGCGCCGCCGCTCGGAGCAGAACGTGCTCCAGCCCATGAGCCCGTCGCCAGTGGAGGTCTTTGGAGACCCTCGGGACATCCGTTCCCTCGAGCACCAGCTCGAGAACCACCTTCAGACATTGATCCTGGAGGTCACCGCGGAGTGCAGCTACCGCTGCAAGTACTGCATCTTCGGAGGAGGCTACGAGCACCAGCGGCCGCACTCCGGTGCCTGGATGTCGCCGGAGACGGTCAGGAAGGCCCTGGATTTCTTCTTGCCCAGGACAGGCTGCATCAAGGAGCCACTGGGATTGAGTTTCTATGGGGGCGAGCCTCTGCTGGCCATCGATCTCATCGAGAGGGTCGTCTCCATCATCGAAAGGCGGCTCGACCGCTCCCGGTTCGCCCTTCACATGACGACCAACGGGTTGGCGCTGAACAAGGAACGCATAAGAAGCTTCCTGGCCGAGAAGGACGTCAGCTTGACCGTCAGCCTGGATGGCCCACAAGCGACACACGACGCGTGGCGTGTCCTTCCCAAGGGTGAACCGACCCATGCCCTCGTCCAGCGGGGGCTGCAGTCGCTCCTCGACGAGCATCCGGACTACTACGCTCGAAACGTACGATTCAACGCGGTAGTGACGAATCCACGCAAGATCGACGAGGTGGTTGACTACTTCTCAGCGAACGAGTTCTTCTTGAAGTCGACCAAGTCACTGAGGCTTTCTCCGCTCGAATCCAAGGGCTTGCCTAACGACGCGACGGCCGGGGAATCCTCGCCGCAGCTGGAAAGAGACGGGCCCAGCCTCAGGGAACGGTTCATCGCCAGCCGGAGCCGCGAAGGAGCGGGGGACGATGCCCTTGAGGACCTGTTCTTGACCGACCTCGTCAGGATCGCTCAGCGCAGGACCGGTCCCGCGCCCACCGCACTTCGCCCGCAGGGGTACTGCGTGCCAGGGGCCAGGAAGCTGTTCGTATCCACCGAAGGCTCCCTGGGGATGTGCGAGAAAGTGAACAGCGCCGTTCCGATCGGGACACTGGACGGCGGCTTTGACATCGACCGGATCGCGTCCATCCTGCGCGAGCTGACCCGCCTGTGGCGCCCGGATTGCAAGCTCTGCTATGCTCAACGGTTCTGCGGAGTGTGTCCGGCCCACGTCTGGGTCAACGGCCCCCGGCCTGTCCCGAAGCTGTTCGACGACGCCTGCCAAGGCACGCTAGCCCGGTTCGCGGCAAACCTACGCACATACGTCTCCCTTTGCGAGAGGAGCCCGCGCTACGCCAAGTACCTCCAGGAAGAGGTCGTGCTGACTTGAGCCCCGGCCACCGGGCCTCGCGCCAAGCTGGCGGAGATGCTCCAGGTCCGTGTCGCTGAGGGTCGCTCCTGCGGCTCATCGGCAAGTGCTTGAACGCAGGCGAGAGCGCGCGCGAGAGCACGAAGTGCTGCGAGCCGGTCAGGATCCAGCGGCCGTTCTTGGGGCGCTCGTCCACCATCCCCTGCAAGTAGGACAGGAGGTCGGGTGCGCGCTGGACCTCGTCGAGCATGGCGCCGTAGGGAAAGCGGGCCAAGAAGCCGCGCGGATCCTCGCGCGCGAAGCGACGCTCGTCGGGTGCCTCCAGCGAGACGTACTCGTGTTGCGCGAACTCTGCACGACAGAAGGTCGTCTTGCCGCTCTGGCGCGGCCCGGTGACCGCCAGCACGGGGTAGCGCCGCGCCAGGGCGCGGGCGTGGGCAGCCAGGGCACGGGCAACCATCTCGGACAGTTTGGAAGTCGGACTTCCAGATTGTCAAGGCGCCACGGCGACCTCTGCACGAGGACTCGGCCAAGGCGCGGCGAGCGCCGAGCGACGCGGCCCCGGCGGCTATCGGCTGCGGTTCAGGCGGCGGTAGTACGAGTCGATCCAGTCGCGGTACTGGAGCGGCAGGTCGTCGGTGATCTGGTTCTGGAAGACGTGTCGCACGCGCTCGGGCAGGGCGCCCCAGCGGTCGGCGTCGTCGCCGGCCTGGACTGGGTTGCCG
>JABFRZ010000645.1 GCA_013140785.1 Planctomycetota bacterium
GCCCACCCCCCGTCTCGTAGCCGCGCTTCTCGTTCCGCTCGTGCTCGCGTCGCTCGCAAGTCCCGCGCGCTCGCAAGCGCCGCCCCTCGCACGCCGCCAGCCCATCTCGATCGAAGGCAGCGGACATCTGTGGCAGCCGCTCACGCTGACCTTCACGAGCTTCGACACCGCCGAGCTCCTCCATCCCGCCGGGCGCAACCCGTTCCTCGACTACCGCCTCACTGTTTTCTTCACGCATCCCGCGAGCGGGACCGAGCTCGCGATCCCCGGCTTCTACGCCGCCGATGGCGACGCCGCGGACACGAGCGCGAGCGGCGGCAACCGCTGGCGCGTGCACTTCGCGCCCGACCGTGTCGGCCAGTGGAAGTGGCGCGCCGAGTTCCGCCGCGGCGCGAGCATCGCCGTGGACCGATCCCTGGCCGGCAGCGCGGCCGACGCGCGCATCGACGGCGCCTTCGGCTTCCTGGAGGTCGCGCCCGCCGATCCGTCCGCGCCGGGGCTCCTGGCCAAGGGCCGGCTCGAGCACGTCGGCGAGCACACCTGGCGCTTCGCCGAGAGCTCCGAGCCCTACCTCATGGGCGGCATGGGCGGCCCCGAGAACTTCCTCGCCTACTACCAGTTCGACGGCACGAGCAGCTCCGGCAACTCGTGCCTCTCCGGCCCGGACTTCCTGCACCACTACCAGCCCCACGCCGCGGACTACGGCGGCGACGCCATCGACCAGGCGCACACCTTCGGTCCCGCTCAGAAGGGCAAGAACATCCTCGGCGCGATCAACTACCTCGCCAGCCAGGGCGTGAACGCTCTCTACTTCATCACCAACACGCACCTCGGCGACGGCAAGGACGTCTGGCCGTGGGTCACCTCGGGCGACAAGCGCCACTTCGACGTCAGCAAGCTGGCGCAGTGGGAGCGCGTTTTCGCGCACCTGACCCAGCGCGGGCTCATGCTCACGTTCGTGTTCGAGGAGCAGGAGAACGACCAGATCCCGGTGGCCGGCGGCGGACTCGGCCACGGCCTGACGCTCGAGCGCAAGCTCTACTACCGCGAGATGGTGGCGCGCTTCGCGCATCACCCGGCCGTGTTCTGGGTGATCGGCGACGAGTCCGACTACTTCGACGAGGTCGCCACGATGGAGAGCCTCGCGAGCGAGATCCGCGCACTGGATCCGTACCGCCATCCGATCGCCTTCCACAGCAAGCACCCGTGCGTGACGCCAGGCTGCACCGATCCGCAGCCCCTCATCATCGACCAGTACCTGCCCTACCTCGCCTTCGACGGCTTCGAGGCGACGGCGTTCCAGACGGTGCCCGGCAGCTACAACGGCACGACCAACACCTTGCGTGCGAGCCAGGCAGCCGGACCCAAGTGGGCGCACTACGGCATCGAGCAGAGCCTGAACTCCACGCCCGTGAACCTGGACGCGAACCGCGCGCGCGCGCTGTGGGGCAACCTGATGGGCGGCGGCGCGGGTGTCTCGTGGTTCTCCGGGAACGGCATCCAAGCGCAGTATCCGCCGGGCACGAGCTTCTGCGATTACTACGACTTGAGCGTGGAGGACTTCCGGCGCTTCACGGGGTACTTCGAGGACACGCGCCACGCGCTCGCGCTCTTCCACACGCAGCTGCCCTTCACCGAGATGGCGCCGAACAACGCACTCGCCTCTGTCAGCGGCGCGACCGACTACGTGCTCTACCGGCAGGAGAACGAGACGCTCGGGATCCCGGCGGTGTACGCGGTCTATCGCGGCACCGGTAGCACGACCGGCCTCACGCTCGGAGCGGGGACGCACACCGTCGAGTGGTTCAATCCGCGCAACGGAACGGGCCCAATCGCCGGCGCGCCGCTCGTCGGGCCTGGGCTCGTGACGCTCGTGCCGCCGCTCCAGGACCCGGGGCTCGACTGGCTGGCGATCGTGCGTCAGCCTTAGCAGCCCGCTCGCGTCGGGCTTCCGGCGCGAGCTTCGCCCGCAACCCAAACGCACCGCGGAGGCGCGGAGAGCGCGGAGATGCGCCGAGCGATCCAAAGCCTTCATCTGGGCGAATCTCCGCGTTCTCCGCGCCTCCGCGGTGCGCTTTCTTCGCGCCACGCGAAGGACTTGCAGGTCAGTAGAGCCGGGCGGTGCCGAACACCCTCCTCGAGGGTCGTATCATCCCATTCCCCATGAGGCGCGTCCCGTTGGCTTGCCTCCTCGTCCTGCTCGCCGGTGAAGAGCCCGTCGGTTCGCTCGTGAAGAGGCTGCACGACGACTCCGAGGACAAGAAGTCCTGGATGGCCCTCGCGCACCATGAGGAACCGGGCGAGGCACTGCGCGCGGTGCGGGAGCTCCTCCGCAGGGACCCGGGCTCCCCGACCGGATGGCACGCCCTCTGGCAGCTCGCCGATCGCGTGGGAGATTTTCCGCTGGGAACCGAGGCTTCACAGAGAGCCCTCGACTTGCTCGCGAAGGCGGGCCTGCTCGAGAGCGTTGACCGGACGGAGGATGCGCTTCGTCAGGACTACTTCACCAGGGGCCTGGTCCACGCCGAGCGTCAGGCGCTCTTGCGCCGCCGTGCAATCCGCCTGCGCCTCGGACTCGAGACCAAGAAGATCGACGAACGCATCGAGCGCATCGACATCGAGGTCAGGCGGCGAGCCCATCCGAACCCCGCAGGCCTGCAGGCCGAGGCCGAAGCCGCGCGCGCGCGCGGAGACTGGCGGGCCGAGCACGGCTTCCTCGTCGACCTCGCCTACCACGACTGGGCCACCGCTGCGTTTCGCGAGGGGTACGAGGCCTTCCGTCGGGTGCTCGAGATCCATGAACCCCACCGTCGCGAGCAGAAGGCCAACGACCAGAACGGTGCCGCGCGCCTGGCCCTCGAGTTGGCCCTGACCTGCACGGGTTCGGAGCGGGACGAGCTCCTCGAGGAGGCCCTTGCCCACGCCGAAACGGCGCTCGAGGAGCACGAGGTGAACAGCGTTGGTGGACCGGCCGACCGCGTCCGGGACCACTGCGTTCTCGCCCACATCCGTGCCGCACTCGGGGGCGAGGACGAAGCACTCGCCCACTACGAGCAGGAGCTCGCGCTGGTCTTGGAGCTACGGAAGTTCATCGCGATCGAGGGCGACCAGGCCCTGCGGATCTTCCACAGCGTGCAAGACCACATCTTCGAGGACTTCGCCATCTTCCTCGCGCGCGGAGGAAAGGAGCGGCCGCCCGACGTGCAGAGGGCGCTCGGCGTGAGCGAGGTCGGTCGAGTCGGAGGCCTCAAGGAGCTCTACCGCCTGCGCGGCCTACCGAGCCCGTCGTGGACCGAGCAAGAGCTGCCCCTCTCCGAGATCCAGCGTAGAGCGGGGTCGGCCAAGGCGGCCGTGCTCGTCTTCTGGGCGGGCTCGCGCGAGGCTGCTCTGGCTTGCATCACGGAGCGGGAGATCCGTGTCTTCCCCCTCGCGCCGCCCGAAGTCCTCGACCGGGCTGCCGAGTCCTTCGCGCGCGTGGCCTTCGACCTTGCGGCGAAGGACGCGGCCATCGAGCGCGAGGGAAGGAGGGCCTTCGATCTCTTCCTGGCACCCGCGCAGGCAGCCTTCGATGGCGCGCGCCGTCTCGTCATCGTCGGTGCCGGTCGCTGGGGCAGGCTCCCGTTCGCCGCGCTTGTCTCGGAGGGGAAGGGGCCGCTCCGAGAGAGATACCTCGCCGCGCGCTTCGAGATCGCCTTCGCGCCCACGCTCGGCGCCCTCACCGCGGAGCGACCCGTGGCGGCGAAGGGGCTCCCCGGGGCCTTCGGTTTCGACGGGACAGGCAGCTTCGCCCCAGAGTTGCGCGCCCACTTCGGATTGCAGTCGCTGCCCGCGTTGCGCCGCGCGGAAGCGGAGTCCCGTGCGGTGGCCGCGAAGCTCGGCGGCCGGGCCTTGCTGGGAAACGAGGCAACCGAAGAGGCCTTCCGACGGGTGGCCGCCGAGGCTTCTCTGCTCCATTTCGCGGGGCACGCGCTGATCGACGACGAGGATGGGACCCGCAGCGCGCTGCTGCTTTCTCCTTCCTCGGAACGGTCGCCTTCCTCGGAACGGCCTTCGTCGCAGGACGGGGACGGCTTCCTCACGCTCGGAGAGATCCTGGAGCTGCGGATCGCCGCGCGGCTCGTCATTCTCTCGGCCTGCCGAACGGCGCGCGGCGAGTCCTACGCCGGCGAGGGCGTGGGCGGAGTGGCCCGATGCCTCCTCGCCGCGGGCGCGCAGAGCCTGCTCCTGAGCCTCGCTCTCGTCGACGATGCCAAGGCCCCGATCTTCGTCGGCCATGTCGCCGAGGCCCTCGCCGCTGGAAGTCACCCCGCCGTGGCCCTCGTCTCGGCGCAGCGTCGGATGCTCGGAACGAGCGGCAACGCCCACCCCGCCTTCTGGGCTTCCTTCGTGCTCCACGGTCAGGAAGACCTGCTCAGGTAGCTCGCCGTTTGTGCGCGATCCCCTGCTCCGTCAGAGGCTCAGCTCGAAGACGGACTCGAGGCCCGCCGGAGTCCGGACGTGGAGCTGTGCCGTCCCCCGCGGCAGGGCCGCGCGATCGAGCGTGAGCACCGGCCAATCGCGCTCGTTCCGCTCCTCGACCTCGCGGGCCTCGTCCACCACTGTGCGCCCGGCGGCGTCGTCGATCCGGATCTGGAGGAGCGCGCCCAGCGGGACCTCCTCGCCGAGCACGAGTTCGAAACGGAGGATCCTCGCGCCCGCGGGAATGCTCGCGATCCCGCCGCCGCGCGGGGTGGAGAGCACCAACGAGTGGACGGACAGGAACGGCTCGCGCTGCTCGCGTTCGAGCGCGCGAAGACCGAGGAAGGCGGCGAGAATCCAGCCGGCAGCCGCGGCGAAGGGCCAGAGTCGCAGGCGCAGCGGGCGCGCGCGCAGCTCGAGGCGCGGCACGGCAGAGAGAGCGTCTCGGCAGGTGGAGCAGACGACGAGATGGGATTCGATCCACTGCCGTGTCCGCGGGCTCAGGCTCGCGGGCTCTTCGTCGTAGCTCGTGAGCGCCGCGGCGGCGGGGTGGGTCGTGCGGGGATCCTCGGCCGCGAGTCTGCGCACGATCGGTTCCACGCCCGGGGGAAGCTCGGGTTCAGCGGGATTCATGGGAGACCTCTCTCGACCGTTCTCAGCCTTGCGACCGCGCGCGAGTACCAGCCAGCCACCGATCCCTGTGGAACGTCGAGGAGCTCCGCGATCTCCCGGAAGGACAGCCCGTCGCGGAAGCGGAGCCCGAGGATCTGCCGTTCGCGCTGCGCGAGCCCACTCCAGATC
>JABFRZ010000672.1 GCA_013140785.1 Planctomycetota bacterium
CCGCGACGAGTTCGGACTTGTCGCGCTGGCCATCGACTCGCACCGGACGGCCGGGTCCGGGGCGGACGAGCACGCCGTTGAACAGTACGGAATGTTTCTCCGGATGGACGCCGGTGACGAGCGTCGAGCGCCAGAAGCCGATCGCTCCACGCACGATCAGCCTGCCCACCGCGGAAGAAAGCGTGAAGCGCTACCCCGACCGCTACTTGGGCTGAGTACGGAGCAGAGTCCTACCCAGATCGGACTAGCGGCGCGAGCGGAACGAGTGCCGCGGCTTCTCCGGCAAGCGGATGGCCTTGCCGGTCGTCAAGAGCGCGCGACGCTGGACCGACCCAAGACGCATGGCGTCCTCGGACCCAGCGCGACCCTGAGCCATCCGGAGCAGATTGGTCCGTTCCACGGAACCGAATCCCTGGACCGGGACGTGAGCCTGCTTCTTGGTTGGGCGCGGTGCGGACCGGGTCTGAGCGGCTGCGCTCCATGACAAACAGGCGAGCGCGAGAACAACGAATAGTTGCGAGCGGATCCTCATGCCGAAGGCTATCCCCTGTTTGGAGCGCGCGCCTCTGAATCGCTTTCGTCGCCGCTGCGGCCCGCGTGGTCCGGAGCCGGCGGAAATCCTGCGCCCTCGTACTCCCGCCTAGCCTTCCGTTGCCGCATGCCCCGCGCTACTCTGCCCGAAGCTGCGGGCGTAGCTCAGTTGGTAGAGCGTCAGCTTCCCAAGCTGAATGTCGAGGGTTCAAGTCCCTTCGCCCGCTCCAACCATCGTATTGGACTCGTCCGCGTTGGGTTGCGGGCAGCGTCCGCGCTGGAACCCAGCACTCAGAAGCGCTCGAGCGGTTTGCCCGCAGCCAGGGCCACGCCGAACGCTCCTCCGATGGCGACGTCCGCGCAGCGAGGGATGCCGAACACGCGCACCGGAACGAACGAGCGCTGATCGTGGCCCGAGACTCCGTTGCCGAGTTGACCCCAGCGGTTGTCGCCGAAGGTCCACAACGTGCCGTCCGAATGGACCACGGCGGTGTCGTTGAGCTTGCAGGCCACGCGACGCAGACGCGAGAGGCCCGGGACGAGCATCGGGAGGGTGCGCTGAGTGACGCCCGGGATCCCGAGCTGTCCGAAGTCGTTGAGGCCACAGCTCCACAATCGGCCGTCCGCGCGCAAGAACGCGCTGTGGCGCAGACCGGCGGATATGGACACGACGTCGGTGAGTGTCCCGACGCGAGTGGGCGTCGTGACCGTGTTGGTCCCGCCGTTTCCGAGCTGCCCATAGGTGCCCTGGCCCAACGCCCAAGCCGTGCCGTCGTTCCTGATGAACAGGCTGTGCTCCGCGCCGGCGGCCACCTGGACCACGCCTGTCAAGCCCGGGAGCGGGATCGGAACGAGCTGCCACTGCGAGGGCGGCCCGCCGAGCTGGGCGTAGAAGTTGCGACCCCAGCCCCAGATGGATCCGTCCGCGCGCAAGGCGAGCGCGTGACGTCCGCCGCAGGCGATCGCGACCACGCTCGTCAAGCCCTGGATCTGCCCCGGCACGAGCCGCGTCAGCTGCGTCCCGTCGCCCAGCTGGCCGCGCAGGTTGTTGCCCCAGGACCACACCGTCCCGTCCGCGCGCAGCGCCAGGCTGAATTCGTCGCCGCACGCCACGGCGACGACCTGGCTCAAGCCCAGGCACGTGATGGGCTCGCCGCGGTCGGGATACAGGAACGGGATCGTCTGCGTGCCGTCGCCGAGCTGGCCCCAGGAGTTGGCGCCGGCCGCGCGCACGGTGCCGTCGAGCTGGAGCGCGAGCGTGTGCTCGAGGCCGCACGCGAAGCGCTCGACCCGGCCCCAACGGGTCGCGCGCGGAACGGTGTTGCCGAGCTCGAGCTGGACGAAGTCGTTCTGGCCGAAGGTGCGCACGCCGGAGGCTGGATCGACGGCGAGGCTGTGGCTGTGGCCGGCGAAGATTCCGCTCCTCCGGCCGAGCCCGGGGACGAGCGCCGGACTCAGCGAGTCGTTGGGGAAGCCGCTGCTGACCGCGCCGTAGACATTGGCGCCCCAGGCCCAGATGCGGCCCTGCGCGTCGCGGGCCAGGCTGTGGAATGCGCCGCTGGCGAGCGCGTCGATGGTCGGCAGACCCAGGACGAGCTGTGGTGTTCGCTGCAGCGTGCGCGTGCCGTCGCCGAGCTGACCGTTCAGGTTGTTGCCGCAGGCCCACACCGTTCCGTCGGTCTTCAGGGCGAGGGTGAAGCTGCCGCCGCAGGCCAGCGCGCGGACGCTCGCCAGACCGCTGGCCTGGACGGGTAGGGGCACCAGGCCGGCGCCGCCGTCGCCGAGCTGGCCATCCGCATCATTGCCCCAGCCCCACACGGTGCCATCGTTCTTGATGACCATCACCGTGTAGCCGCCCGCGGCGATGCGCTGGATCGAGGGCACGCCGATCGCCGTCACCGGCACGAGCGAGTCGCCGCCCGTGGTTCCGAGGCCGAGCTGGCCGGCGAGATTGTCGCCCCAGGTGAGGAGCTGACCGTTGGAGAGCAGCGCAACGCTGAACTTCGCCCCGCAGGCGACGGCCACGGCGGCCTGGATGCCCGCCACCGGCGCGGGTGCCGCGCGGTTCGTCCGTGAACCGTCGCCGAGCTGCCCCAGGTCGTTCTGGCCCCAGGACAAGACGCGGCCGTCGTCCCGCAGCGCAAGCGCGTGCTTGTCACCCGCAGCGATCTGGACGACGCCCGCGAGTCCGGCGATCGGCGCCGGCTGGGAATGCTCGACGAGCGTTCCGTCGCCGAGTTGACCGAACTGGTTCCAGCCCCAGGACCACACCGACCCGTCGGCTCGCAGCGCCAGCGTGAATTGCCAACCGCCGGCGCACTGGACGACATCGGTGAGCTCGACCTCGTTGCCGAAGGAAGCGTCGCCGAGTTGACCGTGGTTGTTGTTGCCCCAGGCGAGCGGGTCGGCCGGTCCCCGGCTGACCTGCTGGGCGACGAGGTGCGGGACGAGCACGAGCAGGGCCGCGACCCATACGGAGAAAGCGGTATTCGAGCGGAGCGAGGAGTGGGACATGATTGGCGTTTCCATTTCTCGCATGCGCACGCGTCGAGCGCGAACGGAGAAGCGGTGGCGATGGGGAACGGTGGCGATCGAGTGCGTGCGCGACACGCCGAGTGGAGGCCACGACGCGGAGATTGGCCCGCTCATGCGACGAATCTCGCCCCGCGTTCAGACGTTTCTGCGAAATCCGGTCCGGAAAACACCGCGCACCCAAGACCCAGCACGCACTCGCCGCGGGCTAGCTGTGCGCTACTAGAAACCAGAATCCGCGCTACGCTCTCGGTCCGTGGCCCCGACCGCGTCCTGGTCGAAGTCGCGCCGCGCATCCATGGACATCGACCCGCTCCAACCGCCACACGAGGTCACGCGGATCCTCGAACGCGCGCGGGACGGCGAGGGGACGGCGGTGGAGGCGCTCTGGTCGACCGTCTACCAGGAGCTCCGGCGGCTAGCCGAAGCGCAGCTGACGCGCGAGCGGAGCGGGCACACGCTCCAACCCACCGCGCTCGTCAACGAGGCCTTCTTGCGCCTGGTGGGTCCGACGCCGGTCACGTGGGACAACCGCGCCCACTTCTTCGGCGCCGCGGCGCGAGCCATGCGGCAGGTGCTCGTAGACTACGCCCGCGCGCGGGGCCGGTCCAAGCGCGGCGAGGGCAAGGTCCCGCTCTCCCTGGAGCTGGAGCCGGAGCACCCGACCGGGGCGGGATCGAACATCGACTTCCTGGCCCTGGACGAGGCGCTGCTCCGGCTCGCGGTCATGGACGAGCGCATGGCCCGCGTGGTCGAGCTCTTGTTCTTCGCCGGCCTGACGGTGCAGGACACGGCTCGCCTGCTGGAGGTGTCGCCAGCCACGGTCTCCGGCGACTGGAAGATCGCGCGCATGTGGCTCCATCGCGAGTTGACGAGTGACGGACCCCGCCGCTGACTCGTGGCCGCGCGTGGAGCGCGTCCTGCGCGCGCTCCTCGCCCTTCCGTCCGAGCGACGGACCACCGAGCTCGCGGCTCTGTGCGCAGGCGAGGAGTGGTTGCAGCGTGAGGTCGAGGCCTTGTTGCGGCACGAGGCCGCCGCCGAGCGCTTCCTGCTCGCGCCCGCTGCGCCTGCCGAGGCGACGTCCGCGGCGGACTCCGCTCCCGCCGATCCGCTCCCCGGCCAGCGGATCGGTCCCTATCGACTGGAACGACGGATCGCCTCGGGCGGCATGGGCGACGTCTTCATGGCGCGGCGGGTCGAGGGCGGTTTCGAGCAGGTGGCCGCCATCAAGCTCATGCACGCCGGCACGCACACGCGCGAGCTGCTGCGGCGCTTCCAGCAAGAGCGACAGGCGCTCGCCCAGCTCTCGCATGCGAACATCGCGCGGCTCCTGGACGGCGGCGCGACCGCGGACGGGCGACCGTACTTCGCGATGGAGTTCGTCGAAGGTGTCTCCATCGCCGAGTACTGCGATGCCCACCGCTACACCGTGCGCCAGCGCCTCGAGCTCTTCTTGAAGGTCTGCGACGCCGTCCACTACGCGCACCGCAACCTCATCATCCATCGCGACCTGAAGCCCGCCAACATCCTGACGACGCCGGCCGGCCAGCCCGTCTTGCTCGACTTCGGCATCGCGAAGTTCCTGGCCCCCGAGGGACCCTTAGCCGCGCCAGAGACCGCCTTGACGGATGCGCGCTGGATGACCCCCGAATACGCGAGCCCCGAGCAAGTCCTCGGCGCGCCCCTGACGACGGCCTGCGACGTGTACTCGTTGGGCGTGATCTTGTACGAGCTGCTGACGGGCCACCGCCCCTATCGCGTTCAGGGACCGAGTCTCCTGGAGGTGGAGCGCGCGGTGTGCGGCAGCGAGCCGCAGCGGCCGAGCACGGCCGTCACGCGCAGCCTGCTCACGGCGGACGGCGAGGTGCCGAACCCAGCGCTCACTCCCGAGCTCATGAGCGCGCGCCGCAGCAGCACGCCGCGCCTGCTCGCACAGTCTCTGCGTGGGGACCTGGACAGCGTCATCCTGATGGCCCTGCAGAAGGAGCCCGACCGGCGCTACCGCGGCGTCGACGCTCTCGCGGACGACATCCGCCGGCACCTGGCCGGAGTGCCCGTGCTGGCGCGACGCGCCACCTGGGCGTACTACGCGCAGCGCTTCTTGCGCCGCAACCGGGTCGTGGCCTCGGCCGTCGGGCTGGCCGTGCTCGCGCTGCTCGGCGGCACGGCGACGACGCTGTGGC
>JABFRZ010000228.1 GCA_013140785.1 Planctomycetota bacterium
CTGCGCGACGAAGGCCGCGACCACTTCCTGGGCTTCCGGGCGGCGCGCGTCGCGAAGGTCGCAGCGAACGGGACGTTCCTGCTGCGCGGCCTCGACGTGGGCGCGAGCTTCAACTTGCAGGCGCGCCACGCGCGGCCCGAGAGCGAGCAAGGATTCTGGGAACGCTCGCGCTCCGAGAGCGTGCAGGCCCGCGCGGGCGACAGCGGCGTCGTGCTCTCCTACCGGCCCGAGGCAGCGCTCACCTTCAGCGTCCTCGATGCGGCCACGCGCGCGCCGCTCGAGCGCTTCGAAGTCGAGTCCGGGATCGACTGGGCCATGCCGCTGCGCGACGAGGACGGCCGCCCGCGCAAGCTCTTCCCCGGCGGCGTCGTGCGCGTCGGCGGGCTGCGCCCGGGCTCCGACCAGGAGCGCGTGCAGCTGCACGTGAAGGCCACGGGCTTCCGCGACTACGAGCGCGCCGACATCGCGGTGCGTGCCGGGCAGGAGCTGGACCTGGGCGCGATCTACCTCGAGGCCGTGCCGCTCGTGCGCGTGCGCGTGCTCGACCAGCGCAGCGGCGAGCCCATCGCCAATGCGCACGTGCGCCTGCAGAAGGAGCAAGGCGACGCCTTCCAGATCCGGCATTCGGTCGAGATCAACGCGGACGAGGGCAGTGAGTCGATCGAATTCGGCGAGGCCCGCACGGCCACCACCGGCGCGAATGGCTGGGCCGAGATCACGAGCTACGAGGGCGAGACGGTCGAACTCAGCGCGCGCGCCAAGGGCTACGCGTCTGCCAAGCTCGGCGCGTTGGCGCTGCCGCGCGGTGAGAGCGTCGAACACGAGCTGCGCCTGACGCAGGGCGGCGAGGTGTTGGTGCACGTGCTCGATGCGCGCGGCGAGGCACTACAGGGCGTGCGCGTCGAGCAGCGCGCGAGCGATGCGGGTTCAGAGGGCCGGGTCATCATGATGGGCGGGCCGCGCCCAGCCGGGGAGATGACCGACTCCGAGGGCCAGGTGACGTTCGCGAACTTGGCCGCCGGCGTGCACTCCTTCCGCCTGGCCGACGAGCCCGTCGCGCTAGGGGGGTTCGCATCGATGGAGGGGGTCGTGATCGGCGGTCCGGGCGGCGACGAGGACGAGGAGTGGAGTCAGGTGCAGGTCGTCGAGGGCGAGCGCAGCGAACTCGTCCTGCGCGCCGCGCCACGCGCGGGGCTGGCGGGGCTCGTCCGCGAGGCCGGCAAGATCCTGGCCGGCGCGACGCTGCGCCTCGCGAAGGAGCGGCCCGCGGGCGCGGAGCCGCGCCCGATGCTGCCGGGCATGGGTGGCGGCCCCGAAGCCAAGAGCGACGGCGAGGGGCGCTACCACATCGCCGACGTGAAGGAGGGTCGCTACACGCTCACGGTCGAGCACCCGACGCGGCGCATGCCGCAGGAGTTCGCGCTCCAGCTGCGCGAGGGCGACAACTCCTTCGACGTGGAGCTCGCGCTCGCGCTCGTTTCGGGGCGCGTGCTGGACGAGCATGGCAAGGGCCTTCCCGGGGTGCGCGTGTGGCCCGAGCGCCGCGCCGAGGAGGGTGGCCGGCAGATGCGCTTCCGCATGATCATGATGGACGACGGCGGAGGCGCCGGGGTGGTGGACTCCGGCCGCTTCGGCGAGCGCGCCCTCACCGACGCGGACGGGCGCTTCACGCTGCGCGGCGTGACGAGCGATGTGGATCTCGTGGTCAAGGCCGAGGGCGATGCGGTGCAGCCCGGCGAGTCGCGGGTCGTGCGCGTGGCGCCGAACGAGACCAAGGAAGGCGTGGATCTCGTGCTCGCGCCCGCCGGGGCGATCAAGGTCGCGGCCAACCTCGCCGATGGGAGCCCGGCGCGCTTCCAGCTCGTGCAGGCGACCTACCTCGGTGACGAGCAGCCGGCGCCCGAGCCGAAATTCGGCTTCCTGCAGCAGGGCTCGACCGAGCTCAAGGGCCTGAAGCCCGGGCCCTGGCGCGTCAACGTGCGCAACGCGAACGACGGCCCGGGCGGCGAAGGCGGCGGCCAGGACCAGGAGATCGAGGTCGAGCCTGGCGCAACGGCCACGGCTACCTTCGAGGTGGAGTAGCGCCGTCGCGCCGCAGCCCGCGCTGGTGTCGCGCGGGTTGCTGCGTCAGCGCGCGCCGAAGAGCTCGTCCACGAGCTCGGCGATGGTGTCGGAGTTGTTGGGCCCGATCACCCGCCGCGCGATGGCCAGGACGCGTGGCATGGAGTTCTGCATGGCCACGCTCAATCCCGCCGCGGCCAGCATGGGCAAGTCGTTGTCGGCGTCGCCGACCGCCACCACGCGCTCGGCCGGGATGTCGTAGCGCTCCTGGAGCACGCGCAGGGCCTCGCCCTTGCCGCGGCAGGGCGGCTGCACGTCCACCACGAACAGCGCGCTCTCGCGGTGCGTGGCCAAGGCGTTGAGCGGGAAGTGCGTCACGTGCAGCGGTTGCGCGATCGAGCCCTCGACCTCGGCCGCTAGCGCGCCCGAGTTGGCGTGCCGGTCGGAGAAGAAGGTCACGCGAATCACGTACTCGCGTGGCAGCTCGGCGAAGGGGACGTAGCGCAGCCCCTCCAGGCCGCGCAACGCGTGACCCTCATGCTCGTCGCGCGGGTGGGGGGCGTACTTCGCGCCGGCCAGCTGGATCACGGGCATGAGCCGAGAACGTTCGGCGAACTCGAAGCAACGCTGGACGACGCGATCGGAGAGCAGGCGCTCCTCGAGTAGGCGCTTCTCGCGCGGGCAGAACAGGCCCGCGCCGTTGAAGACCACGGCGGGAGTGTCCATGTCGAGCTCGGCCAGGACCGACGCCACGCCCAGCTCCGAGCGACCGGTGGCGATCATCACGCGCACTCCGCGCCGGTCGGCTTGCTTCAGGGCGGCCAGCGTGCGCGGGTGGATCGTGCCGTCGTCGGTGACCAGCGTTCCGTCGAGGTCGAGCACCAGCGCCTGGTAGGCGGCGCTCACCGGGCTCTTTTCTTCGGCGGCTGCTGGTCGGCAGGGGGCGCGGGAGTGGCCGGCTTCTTCTCGCCCCCAGAGGTCGCGCCCTTCTTCTTCTCGCCCGCGCCCTTTTCGCCTGGAGTCTTCTCGCCGGCGGTCGGGCTGGCCGAGCTCGGCTCGGCCGGCTTCGCCTCCGCCTCCGCGCCCTTCTTGTAGGAATCCGAGCGGTAGTCCGTCAGGTAGAAGCCCGAGCCCTTGAACAGGAAGCCGGCCCCGCCACCGATCTTGCGCTTGAGCTTCTGCCTCTTGCAGGCCGGGCACTTCTTCTTCGGGGCCTCGGAGATGTTCTGGAACAGCTCCAGCTCGTGTCCGCAAGCCGCGCACAGGTACTCGTAGGTCGGCAACTCAGTCGCTCGCTTTCTCGGGCGCCGCGCCGCTGCCGGCGCCGTCAACGGGTGCGCTCGCGACCACGACGCGCGCGGGACGCAGGATCCGATTCTGCCACGTGTAGCCCGGGCGCAGCGTGGCGAGGATCGTCCCGGGCGCGTGCTCCTCCGCCGCGCGGCTCTCGCCCGCCTCGTGCTGCGTCGGATCGAACCGACCCGCGGTCGGGATCACGCGCACGTCCACGAGTTCGAGCGCCGCCGCCAACTTGGCGCGCGTCATGGCCACGCCCGCGCCCAGGGCCTTGGCCTCGCTGGTCGTGGCCGTGGCGGACAAGGCTAGGTCGAGGTAATCGAGCACCAGGAGCAGCTCGTCGAGCAGCGGCTGGAGCGTGCGCAGGAGCGACGACTCGAGCTCCTGCTGCATGCGGCGGCGCGCGTTCTGGTAGTCGGCCTGGGCGCGCAGCCAGCGCCCCTCGAGTTCCGCGATGCGCGTCTCGGCGTCCGGCGGGGGCGCAGTCGTCTCGGTGTTCTCGGTTTCTTTTTCCATGGGTCTCCCGTGCATTCGAAGTGGCTACTCGAAGTAGTCGGCCAGCTTCTCGAAGAAGGTCTTCTTGCCGGTGCGCTCCTGGTCGATGCTGTCGAACTCGCGCAAGAGCTCTTTCTGGCGTTGGCTGAGGTGCTTGGGCGTCTCGACGAAGACGCGCACGAGCTGGTCGCCGCGCGCGCGCGCCTCGAGCTGCGGCAGGCCCTGGCCGCGCAGGCGAAAGACCTTGCCGCTCTGCGTGCCCTCGGGGATCGTCATCTCCGCCCGGCCGCGCAAGGTCGGGATCTCGACGGTGTCTCCGAGAGCGAGCTGCGCGAAGGAGCAGGGCACCTCGGTCATCAGGTCGGCGCCGCTGCGCTGGAAGACCTTGTGCTCCTTCTCCTTGATCACCACGTGCAGGTTGCCGCGCGGCGCGCCGGGCTGGCCGACGTCGCCCTCGCCGGAGACGCGGATGGTCATGCCCTCCTCGACTCCGGCCGGGACTTGGATGGAAAGGTCGGCCTTCTTCTGCAGCAGGCCAGCGCCGCGGCATTCCGCACAGGGCGACTCGATCACCTTGCCGGCCCCGCGGCAGCGCGGGCACGGGCTGGCCATGGTGAAGAACCCCTGGCTGCGTTGCACTTGGCCGCGGCCCGCGCACGTGGCGCAGGCAATCGGGGACGTGCCGGGCTTGGCGCCGCTGCCGTGGCACGTACCGCAGTGCTCGGCGCGCTTCAGGGCGATCTCTTTCTCGATGCCCTTATCGATCTCTTCCAGGCCGAGCTCGAGCACGATGCGCAGGTCGCGCCCCGCGCGCCCGCTCCGGCGCTGTCCGCCAAAGAGATCGCCGAACATGCCGCCTCCGAAGACGTCTCCGAAGGCCTCGAAGATGTCCTCGATGTTGGTGAAGCGTGTGCCGGAGAAGCTGTCCTGGCCGACGCCGGCGTGTCCGAACTGGTCGTAGCGTTGGCGCTTCTGCTCGTCGCCGAGCACGTCGTAGGCCTCGGCCGCCTCCTTGAACTTGGCCTCGGACTGCGCGTCGCCGTTGTTCCGGTCTGGGTGGAACTCGAGCGCCTTCTTGCGGTACGCGGCTTTGACGTCCTTCTCCGAGGCGCCGCGCTCGACGCCCAAGACTTCGTAGTAGTCGCGCTTCGCGCTCATCGCTCGCGGGGAGGGGGGGTCCTTCGCTCCGTATAGTCGAGCGGCGGGACCTGTGCCGGCCCCGCCGCTCGTCGTGCACTCGAGACTCGGGGTCTAGGCGACGCTGCCCGCGACCTTCTTCTTGTCGTCCTTGAGTTCGGTGACCATCGTGTCGGTGGTCAGGAGCAGACCCGCGATGGAGGCCGCGTTCTGCAGTGCAGAGCGCACGACCTTGGCGGGGTCCACCACGCCGGCCTTGAACATGTCCTCGTACTCGCGCGTGAGCGCGTTGAAGCCCATGGTCTTGCCCATTTCGCGAACCGTCTCGATCACGACCGAGCCGTTTTCGCCGGCGTTCTGCGCGATCCAGCGCAGCGGCTCCTCCAAGGCCTTCTCGATGATCTTGCGTCCGAAGCGCTCGTCGCCCTTGCCCTTGGCGGCTGCGATCGCGGGGATGGCCGAGAGCAGCGCGACCCCGCCGCCCGGCACGATGCCCTCCTCGATCGCCGCGCGCGCGGCGTGCAGGGCATCGTCCACCAGGTCCTTCTTGGACTTCATGGCCGCCTCGGTGTCGCCGCCGACCTTGATGACGGCCACGCCGCCCGTCAGCTTCGCCAGGCGTTCCTCGAGCTTCTCCTTGTCGTAGTCGGAGGTCGTGCGCTCGATCTGGGCGCGGATCTGCTTGACGCGATCCTCCACGTTCTTCTTGGCGCCCGCGCCGGAGATGAGCGTGGTCGAGTCCTTGTCGATCACGATGCGTTTGGCTTGGCCGAGCTGGCTGAGGGTGACCTTTTCGAGCGTGAGACCCAGCTCCTCGGTGATCGCGATCCCGCCCGTGAGCACGGCGATGTCGCCCAGGTAGGCCTTGCGGCGGTCGCCGAAGCCGGGGGCCTTGACCGCGGCCACGTTGAGGATGCCGCGCAGCTTGTTGATGACGAGCGTGGCCAAGGCCTCGCCCTCGATTTCTTCGGCGATGATCAGGAGCGGCCGGCCGGTCTGGGCAGCCTGCTCGAGCACCGGGATCAGCTCGCGCGCATTCGTGATCTTCTTCTCGTGGATCAGGATGTAGGGGTTCTCGAGCTCGGCCGTGAGCTTGGCCGGGTTGGTGGCGAAGTAGGGCGAGATGTAGCCCTTGTCGAACTCCATGCCCTCGACCACCTCGAGCTCGGTCGTGCGCCCGGAGCCCTCTTCGACCGTGATCGAGCCCTCGTCGCCGACCTTTTCGAAGGCCTCGGCGATCAGCTTGCCGATCTCAGGATCGTTGTTGGCCGAGATCGAGGCCACGCTGGCGCGCTCGGCCTTCGACTTCACCTTGCGGGACTGCGCGCGGATGCTCTCGACTGCCAGCAGCACGGCTTCGTCGATGCCGTTGCGCAGCGAGACCGGGTTGACCCCCGCAGCCAGGAACTTCAGGCCCTCCTCGTAGATGGCCGCGGCCAGCACGGTTGCAGTGGTCGTCCCGTCGCCGGCCACGTCGCCGGTCTTCTTGGCCACCTCGTTCACGAGCTTGGCGCCCATGTTCTCGAAGGGGTCCGCGAGGTCGATCTCCTTGGCGACCGAGACGCCGTCCTTGGTCACGTGCGGCGTGCCGAAGGACTTCTGCAGGATGACGTTGCGGCCGCCGGGGCCGAGCGTGACTCGCACGGTTTTGGCGAGCTTGGCGATGCCCTGGCGCACCTTCTGGCGGGCCTCGTCGTCGAACATGATCTGTTTGGCCATGGGTCGTGCTTCCTTGGTGGGTGAATGCTGGTGTTTGTTGGGAGTGGGCGCCGCGCCCTAGAAGTCCATGCCTCCGCCGCCCATCTCGTCCATGCCTTCCATTCCGCCCTCGGGCGGGCCGCCCTTCTTCTTGGGCTCGGGCTTGGTCGCGATCAGGGCGTCGGTGGTCAGGAGGAGCTGCGCCACGCTGACCGCGTTTTGCAGCGCGGCCTTCGTGACCTTGGCCGGATCGACGATGCCCGCCTCGAGCATGTCCACGTACTGGCCGGTCAGGCTGTCGAAGCCGTAGCTCGCCTTCTTCTCCTGCATGGCCTTGTGCGAGACGACCGCGCCGTCGAAGCCGGCGTTGTCGGCGATGGCCTTGGCGGGTCGTGCGAGGGCCTCGTAGAGGACGTCCAGGCCCGCGTTGAAGTCGTCGCTGTTCGCGCGTCGCAGTTTCTTCAGCACCTCGCGCGCGCGCAGCAGCGCAAAGCCGCCGCCCGGCAGGATGCCCTCCTCGATCGCGGCGCGCGTGGCGTGCAGCGCGTCCTCGATCAGGGCCTTCTTCTCCTTGACCTCGGTCTCGGTCGCGCCGCCCACGTTGATTTGGGCGATGCCGCCAGTGAGCTTGGCCAGGCGCTCCTGGAGCTTCTCCTTGTCGTAGTCGGAGGTGGTGGTCTCGACCTCGGCCCGGATCTGGGCCACGCGCGCGTCGATGTCGGTCTTTTTGCCGGCGCCGTCGAAGATCGTGGTCGTGTCGCTGTCCACCACCACGCGCTTGGCCGTGCCGAGATCGGAGAGCTTGACCGTGTCGAGCTCCTTGCCGAGGTCGCTCATGATCGCGGTCGCGCCGGTCAGGACGGCGATGTCTTGGAGCATGGCCTTGCGCCGGTCGCCATAGCCGGGGGCCTTGACCGCGCAGGCGTTGACGATGTTGCGGATCTTGTTGACCACCAGCGTGGCGAGCGCCTCCGACTCGACGTCCTCGGCGATGAGGAGCAGAGGGCGCTTGGTGCCCTTGATGAGCTCGAGCAGCGGCAGGAGCTTCTGGATGTTCGAGATCTTGCCCTCGTGTACGAGGATGTAGGGCTTCTCGAGCTGGCACTCCATTTCGTCGGGATTGGTGACGAAGTGCGCCGAGAGGAAGCCGCGGTCGAACTGCATGCCCTCGACCAGGTCGATCTTGGTCTCGAGCTCCTTGCCCTCCTCGACCGTGATCACGCCGTCCTTGCCGACGCTCTCCATGGCTTCGCCGATGAGCTTGCCGACGGCCGGGTTGTTGTTGGCGGAGATCGTGGCCACCTGGCGGATCTCGGCGTTGTCCTTGATCGGACGCGCGACCCGCTCGAGCTCCTTGACGATCGCGGCCGTGCCCTCGCGCAGGCCGGCGTTCAGCAGGTTGGGCGAGTGCCCGGCCGTGACCGCGCGCAGCCCCTGGGTGAAGATGGCTTCGGTCAGGAGCGTCGCGGTGGTGGTGCCGTCGCCGGCCTTGTCGCTGGTCTTGCTGGCGACCTCTTTCACGAGCGCGGCACCCATGCGCTCGTAGGGATCGGCGAGCTCGATCTCTTCGGCCACCGTGACTCCGTCCTTGGTCACGGTCGGCGCGCCCCAGCCCTTGTCGAGGATCGCGTTGCGACCGCGCGGACCGAGCGTGCTCGTGACGGCCTTGGCGAGCTTCTGGACACCAGCCTTGATGGCGTCTTGGGCGTCGGACTGGAAAACCATCTGCTTAGCCATGTCGGGATCGCGCTCCTGGCGAATGGGTGGCTCGAACGGGAAGGGGATCCGCCGTGTCAGGGGGCGGGTTGCGCCGCGCGTTCGCAAGAAGGGTGCCGCAGCAGGAAACCCCGCTCTGGCGCCGTCTACACGAGCGCTCCGAGCCTCGTCCATGCACCCTTTGCTGTCCTTTTGGCAGCTGCTGGCGCAGCAGGATCGGTGTTCTGTCAAGCTGGCAGCGCTTTGCTTCAACACCGGAGAAGGCCAGGATGAGGTGCGATGTTCGCCCTCCTCTGCTTCGTTCTGGGCCTGCAGGAACTCGCCCCGCGCCTCCTGCTCGAGGATCTCGATGGCAAGGAGAGCGTGCTCGCGCTCACCGCACTACCGCTCACGGACCCGCGAGAGAAAGGGGCCTGGATCGTGCGGCCCACCGGATTCCAGAGTTCGTCGGCAAGGCAGGAGAAGGGCAGTGCCCGCGCGCTGGTGACACTGGTCAACGGCGACGAGCTGCGCGCGCGCGTGGCGGGCGGCACGGGCGAGACGCTCGAGCTCGAGTTGTTCGGCGGGGTGGTCGTGCCCTTCGAGCTCGAGGGGCTGCGCAGCCTGCAATTCCCAGAGCGAATCCCGGCCGAGCAGCGCCACTCGCTCGCGCCCGCGGCGGAGGGTGATCGCCTGTACCGGTTGGCCGGTGCGCTCGACGCGATCGACGGCACGCTCGAGGGCTTCGAGCAGGACGGGGTGCGCTTCGACAGCGTGCTCGGCCTGCGCACGATCCCCTGGCGGGAGATCGCGGCGCTCTACCTCGAAGTGTTGGCGAAGAAGCCGGAAGCCGCCCAGGCCGGGTGCGTGCCCGTGACGCTCGACTTCGCCGGTCCCGAGGGCGGTCGGTTCCGTGCCGGGCTGCTCGCGCTCGAGCGCGAGCACTGCCGGTTGCTGCTCGCTGGCAAGAACGAGATCGCGCTGCCGTACTTCGCGGTGGCGGAGCTGGTCGTGGCCGACGGACGCTTGACGTTCGTTTCAGAGCTCCTGCCAAAGGCCGAGCGCGGGCGCGGGGTTCCCTTCGACGACGAGCTCGGCATGAGCTGGCCCCACCGCATGGACCGCAGCGTGCTCGGGAGCGAACTTTCCGCCGGCGGCACGGTCTATCGGAGGGGCATCGGCATGCACGCGCCAAGCGCGCTTTCCTTCGCGCTCGAGGGCGGTGCCGCGCGCTTGCGCGGCAGCGTGGCGATCGACGACAGTGCGCTGGTCAACGCCGTGGCCGCGCGTGGCAATGTGGTATTCCGCGTCCTTGCGGACGGCCAGCAGCTCTGGGAGAGCCCGCCCGTCCGTGGCGGCGATCCGCCGCTGGCGCTGCCGGTGCTCTCCCTCGCTGGCAAGACTGAGCTCGTGCTCGAGGTCGATCCGGTCGGGGACTTCGTCGGCGACCGCGCGGACTGGCTCGACTTGATGTTGATCCTCTGAGGCCTACTCGGCCTCGGCAGGCATGTTGCGGTAGTAGACGCCCTGATCGCCCCCGCGTCTCTTGGCCAGGCGCAACGCTACCTCGGCGTGCCGCCGAAGCGTGTCGAGCGAATCGAGGTCGCGCCCGTCGAAGGTCTCGAAACCGATGCTGGCGCTCACGGGAACGTCCTCGCGCGCGCCCTCGATGTGTCCGGACAGCTTGGCGATCTCTGTGCGCAGTCGGTTCACCACGCGCGCCGCGTTGATCTTGCCCGTGTAGGGCAGGAGCACGGCGAACTCGTCTCCGCCCAGGCGTCCGGCCGCGTCCTCGGTGCGCAGGCTGCGCCGGATCACCTCGCCCACGCGCGCGATCAGGATGTCGCCCACGGTGTGGTCGTGGCGCTTGTTGATTGCGCCGAACTTGTCCAGGTCGATCAGTGCCAACGCGAGTTCGAGGTCTTCGTGGCGCTGGGTGGCCGCGAAGTGCTCGACCAGACGTGCCTGGAAGGCCATTGGGCGCAAGAGGTCGGTGCGGTCGTCGTGCGAGGCGCTGTGGCGCAACTCGCCCATCTCCTGCAGCTCGCGCGCACGTGCCAGCAGGCGCGCGAGGCGCAGTTCTAGCTCCTCGTCGGAGGCGTCCCGGAAGACGAGGTCCCAGGCGCCGAGCGCGAGCGCCCGCCCGGCTCGAAGCGGTGCGCCGAGGTCATCCCGGTCGCATTGGATCAGGACCAGGGCCGGGCCGCGGGCAAGCTCGAGGGCCTCGAGTTCCTCTGCCCCGGCGTGGGTCAGGGGCTCGAGGAGGATCACTCCGGGTCGGAAGGCTTCGACCTGGCGCACTGTGGTGCGCAGAGAGTTCGTCCGGCACAGTTCGTAGGAACGCGCCGCCAGGTACGCGGCCCGACCCTCGAGACCCGTCCCCCGGTGGTCGGCGACCAGGATGCGGGCGGTCTCTTGAGTCATGCTCGTGCCGATTGCCGGCCTGGGGACCGGCGCGGGATCGCATGCCATCCTCAGGGCGATCCCGAGGGGCGGGGGAGCGCGGGCGATCCCGTCCATCATACCAGGTTGCTTTCTGACTGGACGCCGCCGACACCGGACCAGAGACGCACTGGCCCCCGCTGGGCCTGGGCGAAGGCTGGAAGTCCCGCGAGCCATCGCTACACTCTTCGGGCTTCACTCTGGCCTAGCCCCTTCTCGGTGCACGGAGCGCGCCTCCCCCCGCAGCCGGTTGGTTCTACCCCTGGGAGACCGCCTGCCGTCGTCGTTCGACGAGTGGGAAACCCTCTCGGGAGGGCCGAAGCGAACGTTCATTTCCCCCTGCCTTTGATGGAAACCCTAACCGTCCAACAACTCATCGATGCCGGAGTGCACTTCGGATGCCGCGTGTCGCGGTGGAATCCGAAGATGGCCCCCTACATTCACGGACGCCGCAGCCTGATCCATGTGATCGAGCTGCGCGAGACGCTCCGGGGCCTCATCCGCGCACAGAACTTCCTGTACCACACCGTCGCCGAGGGCAGCCAGATCCTGTGGGTCGGCACCAAGCGACAGATCAAAGGCGTGATCGCCGAGGCCGGCGAGCGCACCGGGATGCCGGTCGTGACGGAGCGCTGGATCGGCGGAACGCTGACGAACTTCAGTGTCATCCGCAGCCGGCTGCGGCGACTCGAGGAGCTCGAGTCGATGGACGAGGACGGTTCGATCAATCAGTTCTCGAAGAAGGTCATCGCCTCGTTGCGGCGCGAGAAGCGCAAGATCATGCGCAACCTCGCCGGCATCCGGCACATGACCTCGATCCCCGGCGCGATCGTGATCATCGACCCCAGCCGCGAGGACAACGCGGTGCGCGAGGCCCACAAGATGGGCCTGGTCGTGATCGGAGTCCTCGACACCGACTGCGATCCGGAGGGGATCGACATCGTCATCCCGGGCAACGACGACGCGTTGCGTTCGGTGCGCCTTTTGGTCGAGATGCTCGTGAAGTCGGTGGAGGAGGGCGCGGCCACGCACCGCGAGCGCCTCGCGGTCACGGGGGCTGCCGAGCGCACCGACGACCAGCCGGTTTCCGACGAACCTCGTCCGACGCGCCAGCGCACCCTGCCCCGGCCGATGCGCAACATCCGTGAGCTGGGGTCGGCCGAGGAGAGCGGGATCGACGACGGCGAGTCCGAGCGCCGCTCGGGACCGCGCATGGCCGCGGTCGAGATCCCCGCGGTCGAGATCCCCAAGGAATAGCCCGCGCGGAGGCCGGTCGTTGGGCCGCGCCTGGCCCGCAGACCAACCCGTTCGGCGGGCGTCGCCCGCGGGCGTCACACACAACCCAGGAACTGCCATGGATATCACCCCCGACATGGTGCGCGCGCTGCGCGACTTGACCGGCGCGAGCATGATGGACTGCAAGCGCGCTCTGGTCGCGACCGGCGCCGACATGCTTGCTGCCCAGGACCACCTGCGCCTGACGGGCGCCAAGGCCGGCGGCAAGAAGGCCGAGCGCTCGACCGCCGAAGGCCGCATCTTCGCGGTGCGCTCGAGGGACGGCCGGCGCGGCCATCTGGTGGGCGTGGCATGCGAGACCGACTTCCTGGCCAAGTCGGAGAAATTCCGGGCCTTGGTGAGCGAGGTCGAGAAGCACGTGCAGAGTCAGGACCCGAGCGGGGTGGACGACGGCCCTCGGCCGATCCTCGCGCAAGGCCTGCACGGCGGGGGCGCGCCCCTCGCGCAGGTGCTGCAGGAGAGCGTCGGAGTCTTCGGCGAGAACACGCGCATCTCGAACTGCGTGCGCCTCGAGAATCCGGAGGGTCAGGTCGGGACGTATGTGCACCACGACTACAAGCAGGGCGCGATCGTTTCGGTCACGACCTCGGCCAAGTCCGAGCAGGCGAGCGAGGTGCTGAAGAGCCTGTGCCAGCACATCGTGGTCTTCCGACCGAGCTACGCCAACCGTGGCGATGTGCCGGCCAGCGAGGTCGAGCGCGAGCGCGTCGTGATCTTGGCGGCTGACGACATGAAGTCGAAGCCCGAGGGCGTGCGCGAGAAAATGGTCGTCGGACGCCTGAACTCGTTTTTCGCTCAGCAGGTGCTGGCCGAGCAGCCCTGGATCCTGGACGACAAGCAGAGCGTGCAGAAGGCGCTCGAGAAGGCCCTCGGATCTGCCACGAAGATCGTGTCTTTCAAGCGCGTGCACCTCGGCGCCTGAGCTGGCGCTCGCAGCCCTGGCTCACTTCGGCGCAGCACCCTCCGGCGCGCCTCGCCGCGCCACGTTCGCTCGTCCTTTCCCCGCAAGGCGCCCGTACGCGTGGACTTGCATCCCCGTACGGGCGTTTGCACCCTGGCAGCCCGATGAGTTACCAGCGAGTGCTCTTGAAGCTCTCCGGCGAGGCCCTGGGTGACCCGGAGACCGGACACGGCATCGACCCCGCCGCGGTGAGCGTCATCGCCCGCCAAGTGGCGCGCGTGGCGCGCCTCGGCGCCGAAGTCGCGCTGGTGGTCGGCGGCGGCAACATCCTGCGCGGCGCGACCTTCAGCCAGAGCGGCGCACATCGCGCCAGCGCCGACTACATGGGCATGCTGGGCACGGTCATCAACGCGCTGGCACTCTCGAACGCGCTGGAAGAGCAAGGCCTCGAGACGCGCGTGCTGACGGCGCTCGAGATCCGCCAGGTGGCCGAGCCCTTCGTGCGTCGGCGCGCCCTGGCGCACCTCGAGAAGGGGCGCGTGGTGATCCTGGCGGGCGGCACGGGCAACCCGTTCTTCACCACCGACACGGCGGCGGCCCTGCGCGCGGCCGAGCTCGGCTGCGAGGTCCTGCTCAAGGCCACCAAGGTGGATGGAGTCTATTCCGCCGACCCCAAGAAGGACCCGAAGGCGCAGCGCTTCGTCGAGCTGACCTACATGCAGGTGCTCGAGCGCCGCCTGAAGGTGATGGATGGAACCGCGATCACGCTGTGCATGGAGAACCGCCTGCCGGTGGTCGTGTTCGACCTGTTCGTGGAAGGCAACATCGAGCGCGTCGTGAAGGGCGAGCTTCTTGGAACGACAATCAGGAGTGAACAGTGAGCAGCAATGCAGTCATCGACGAGGGCCGCGGCCGTTTCGAGAAGGCCTTGACGCACCTCAGGGATCAGCTCAAGCGCATTCGCACCGGGCGCGCCTCGGCCGCGTTGGTGGAAGGCCTGCGGGTCGATTACTACGGCACGCAGACGCCCATCTCGCAGATGGCGCACATCTCGATCCCCGAGCCGCGCCAGATCCTGATCAAGCCCTTCGACGCTTCGGCCTTGAAGGAGCTCATGAGGGCCGTGTCGCAGAGCGACCTCGGGGCCGCGCCGCAGAACGACGGCAAGGTCCTGCGCATCACGCTGCCGCCGCTCTCGGGCGAGCAGCGCCAGAAATTCGCGGCCAAGGTCAAGGAGATGTGCGAGGAGACGCGCGTCTCGATGCGCAACACGCGGCGCGACGTCAACAAGCAGGCCGATACGCTCCAGAAGGACAGCGGCCTGACTGAGGACGAGCACAAGAAGCTCCAGACCCAGATCCAGGATCTGCTCAAGGAGTACGAGAAGAAGGTGGACGAGACCCAGAAGGCCAAGGTCACCGAGATCGAGTCGGTCTGACGAGCGCGTTGGGACGATGCGCGCGCTGTGATCCAGGGCCGCGCCGGGTCTTGTCGGGAGCGGCACCTCTCTAGTATCTTCCCGCCCCGTCTGGCTTCCCGATCCGTCGCGCGGGCGACCTCAGTGGGCGCATAGCTCAGCCGGTAGAGCAACTGGCTTTTAACCAGTAGGTCCCAGGTTCGATCCCTGGTGCGCTCACCACTCTGGTCGGTTCGCTACGTCGCCGCCCCGGCCACGTCGCCGGCCGTCGGGTTACTGGCCGCGGGGCGCGGCGACTCACAGGCCCGGGACATTGTCCGCGGGGCTTAGGCCACCGAGGGCTCGATAGGTGCGCGCCCAGAAGGCCGCGCGCGTGACACCCGCGAAGCCGAAGAGCGCGAGCACGAGCAACGTGCGCAACACGGGGCTGGGATGGACGAGCGTGCCGAGCACGACCTCGCCCGCCAGCACCGACAAGAACAGAACGAAGTCCACCAGCGTCGCGCGCAACGCGCCCAGCGGCGAGGCGCGCACTAGGCGCCAGGCGTGGGTCAGGGCCGAGGCTACCCCGCGCCGGTTTTGCGCCAGACTGTGCAGGGCCAGCTGGTTCAGCACCATGAGCACGGCCGCATACAGGAGCACGAGGACGAGCACCGGCAGGAGCAGGCCCGCGAAAAGCGCCGAGAAGCGCGCCAGGTCGAACAGCTTCAGCAGCGCTACCAACGGCGCGATCAGCACCAGCATCGCTCCGAACAGCATCAGGAGCAGCATGCCCCACAGGCCGAAGGCCACCAGCGCGAGGTCCTTGCCCGCGCGCCACAGATCGCCGAGGCGCGGGCCGCGTGCGACCTGCACGCCCGTGCTGCCGGTGCTCACGAGTTCGACCGCGCTGGCCGCGTGCAGCGGGTCCGAGACCCTCGCCAGGCCCACGATCATCCGGAAGGCGAGCACGCAGAGCGGCAGCGTCAGCAGCACGGAACCGAGCTCCTCCGTGCCTCGCAGCCCGAGGTTGACGCCCGGAATCCCCGGTCCGAACAGCGCCACGAAACCGCCCATCTCGCCGGCCCACAAGAGCTCGACGCCGCTGAACTCCTGGACCAGCGCGAGCACGCCGCGCACCAAGTCGAAGTTCAGGTTCAGGCCTGGGTAGAACACGCCCACCAGCCACAGCGCGTTCGGACGCCCGGCGCGCCGCGCTGCGTCGGCCAGCGCATCGACCGCTCGCGCGAGGGTCAAGCGCTCGTTCGGGCTGCCGAGGAGCAGGGACACGGGCCGACCAGTGCGCCCTGTTCCGGCCTCCTTTTCAAGTCCGTGCCGCGGCCGTCCGAGTGCGCTCGACTCGGGTCAGGTCCTCGACCTCGTCCGCCGACTTGGGCACCTCGCGCGTCAGCACTTCGTGTCCGCCGGGCGTGACCAGGACGTCGTCCTCGATGCGGATCCCGATCCCGCGCCAGCGCGCTTCGACGGTCTCGTCGTCCGGGGCCACGTACAGTCCTGGCTCGACGGTCGTGACCATGCCCGGCTCGAAGGGGCGCGGCGCGCCATCCAGCGTGTAGAGCCCGCAGTCGTGCACGTCGAGCCCGAGCCAATGTCCGGTGCGGTGCATGTAGAAGCGGCGGTAGGCGTGCTCGGCCAGCGCTTTTTCGCGCGCGCCGCTGAGCAGCCCGAGCGCGAGCAGCCCATCCACCAGCACCGCCAGCGCGCTGTCGTGCACTTCGTCGTGGGTGGCGCCGGGCCGTACTTTCAGGATGGCGGCCTCCTGGGCGCGCAACACGAGTTCGTACAGCGCGCGCTGCTCGCGTGAGAAACGCCCCCCGACCGGGAAGGTGCGGGTCACGTCGCTGGCGTAGTAGTTCCACTCGCAGCCCGCGTCCACCAGGCACAGCTCCCCCTGCACGAGCGGACGGTCGTTCTCGCGGTAGTGCAGGATGCAAGCGCCCGCGCCGCCCGCGACGATGTTGCCATAGGACGAGCCCGTGCCGCCGCGGCGCCGGAAGGTGTAGTCGAGCAGTCCGTCCAGTTCACCCTCGTTGATGCCGGGCCGAGCGGCGGCCATCACGGCGCGGTGGGCCTCGGCCGTGACGCGCGCGGCTCTCCGCATGCAATCGAGCTCGGCCTCGTCCTTGCGCAGACGCAGTTCGTGCAGCCACAGCGCCGGCTCGACCCACTGGCGTGGAGCCGCCCGCGCCGCACGGCCCTTCTGCTGCAGCGTGCCCACCGCCGCGAGCAACTTCTGGTCGAAGGTCGGATCCTCGCCGAAGCCGTGCACCATGCGCGTGTGTCCCGGCAGGAACTCGGAGAGACGCGTCCACAGCTCACCCAGCGGAAGGGCGCGCTGCACGCCCAGGGCCGCGGGCGCGGCTGCCGTGCCCAGGCGCCGCCCGGTCCAGGTCTCGGCCTCGCGGTCCTTCTCGTTCACGAACAGGATGCTCTGCGCCTCGGCACAGGCGGGTACGAGCACGAGCACGGCGTCGGGCTCGCGGAAGCCGGTCAAGTAGTAGAAATCGCTGCGCGGCCGGAAGCGGTACTCGCTGTCGTGATTGCGGATCTTCAGGCCGCCGGCCGGGACGATCGCGGCCGCGTTCTCGGCGGCCAGACGCGCGAGGAAGCGCGCGCGGTGTTCCTGGAACATGTTGAGCATGTGGCTTCCCTATCGGATCGGCGCGTGCAGCGCAAAAGCCTCGACCAGGCCGATGTACTCGAGCAGCTTGCGCTCGGCCGGCGCGCCGTCGCCGAAGCGCAGGACGAGCGGCTCGAGCGCGAGCTCGGGCCTGAAACCCGGCCTGCGCAGGGCGGCCGGCGCACCCAGGAGCTCGCCCAAGGCCTCGGCGAACCGCGCCAGGTGCGGCTCGCCGCCGCCCTGCGC
>JABFRZ010000561.1 GCA_013140785.1 Planctomycetota bacterium
TCGTGCACGGCCACCAGGTCGAGCCGCGCCGTCCCGCTCTCGCCTTCCGCGGCCAGCACCTCCGACTGGAACTCGATGCGCTCCCAGTCACCACCGCGCTTGGCGCGCTGCTGGCCACGCGCGTGGTCGACCAGGATGCGCCGCATCGCCTGCGCCGCGATGGCCAGGAAGTGCGCGCGGTCCTGCCACTCGACGCGCTCTTGCGCGATCAGGCGCAGATAGGCCTCGTTGGCCAGCGCCGTCGGCTGCAGGGTGTGGTTCTGGCGCTCCGAGGCGAGCATCTTGCCTGCCAAGCCGCGCAGCGTGTCGTAGACCACCTCCCACAGCCGCTCCGACTCGGGGCCGCGCTCGCCGCCCTTGCCCGGCGCGAGCGCCTGCAGGAGGCGCGTCGCCTCTCCACGCGGGTCCAGGGGTTCGGAGGTCACGGGTCCGGCGTCGCGCGGCGGTTCGGGCAGAAGGATCACTCCATGAGACGCGACATCCGTGCCCACAGCCCGCCACGATTCCTCGCTTTCGTGCCGGCCGGTCGCGAGGCCCCGCGCTGGGGGTCGCGCGCGGATCGCGGCGGTTTTCCTGGCGGTCGCACGCGGTGTGGAGCGCGTTGCCCGTGAGACCGAGCGCGGCCCGTCGATTCGAGATCGGGGGCCCTCTCCAAGAGACCCTCCCTCGCCAACCACCGCCATGAACGCACTCCAAGCCCTTCTCCTGACCACCTCCAGCCTGGCCCTGGCCGGTCTCGCGGACGCCCAGTCCGTCGGGACCAGTTACTCCCGCAGCTTCGGCAGCTCCCTCGCCGGCGGCTCGTTCCACGCCGACGCAGGCCTGTCGCTCGCCAGCGAGTCCTACGAGCAGGACCAGATCCTGCACCATGCCTACGACCTCGACGGGGACGCCAACCTCTACGCCGGCGTCTCACTCTTCTCGCGCACGCTGGAGGCCTTCCGCTTCCAGGCGCGCGCGTCGCTCTCGGACGACACAGGCAGCCTGAATGGCACGAGCGGCGCGCTCAGCGGCCTCGTGCGCGTCGGCGGCTACACGGTCTACAGCGCGCTTGCCGAGGAAGAGCTGGCCGCGAGCCGCAGCTTCGGGCCTTACAACATCTTCCCCGGCGACCTGAGCGCCACCTGGTGGCTCGGTCCCGTACCGGTGACCATCCGGGCCAACGCCGGGTCCGGCGCGGCGCTGAGCGTGCAGCTCAACGCCAACCCGATCGAGCACCAGGTGCGCGTGACCGGGACGCCGCGCGCGTGGCAGTACGGCTGGGCCTCGGTTGGCCTGAACTGGGGCGTCTTCAGCACCGGCCTCCAGGCGAACCTGACCCTGGCGAACTCGACGCTCTCGCTGCCGCTGATCGCGGACCTCGAGGACGGCTTCTCGGGCGCCCTGGCCTTGTCGATGAACCCGATCGCGATCTACCTGCGGCTGTTCGCCACGGTGAACCTGTGGTTCTGGCAGCAGAGCTGGTACTTGACCCTCTACTCCTGGTCGGCGCGCTCGATCGGCACCACCCTGTCGCTCCTCTAGTGTCCTGGCTCAGAAGTTCGTCGTCACCTTCCGCCGTCCTCCACCGTCTGGCGTCGTTGCTCCTCCTCGGCGTAGCGCCCTGGATACGCGGTCGTCGTCGCGCCTAGCCAGTCGGCGGATGCCGGCGGAATCTGACGACGAACTTCTGAGCCAGGACACTAGGCTAGAGTTTCGCCCTTCCGTGAGGCGTTGGGCATGAGAGCCTGTGAGCAGGCGGGGTAGGGAGTCCCGCTTTTAAGAATGGTCTCGCCGGGACCATCTTGCGGAGGGAGATCGGGCAAGGAGCACGCTCCACCCCGCGATGGTTTCGGTGTGAAGAAAAAACAGCACCGAAGGGGGAGCGTGCGCGACCAGTATATTCCCGCCTCGCTCCAGGGCATCCTCACCTCGTTCAGCGGCTGCTTCACGCGGCCCAGCTTCGAGAGCTTCGTCGCGCTGGTCTCGGGCTGGATCCTGTGCCAGGGACGGCACTGCATCTCACGGGTGATCCAAGTTGGCGGCGGTTGCGGTCGAGCGAAGCACTTCGCATCGCTGTACCGCTTCCTCTCCCGAGCTCGCTGGAGCGGCGATGCGCTGGGCCACGCGCTCTTTCAGTTGCTCTTGCGCCGGCTGCCCAAGGACATCGAGGCCGTGCTCGACGACACGCTCTGCCACCGCAGCGGCCCGCACATCTTCGGAGCCGGGATGCACCACGATGCGTCGCGCTCGACCTACGGCAAGAAGAGCGCGGCGGGCAGGCAGGCGTTTTTCGCCTTCGGGCAGAGCTGGGTCGTGCTGGCGATCCGGCTGCCGCTGCCTTGGGATCGCTTGCGCGGCATGGCCATCCCGATCCTGTTCAGGCTCTATCGCCAGAAGAGTCGTTGCGCGGAAGATCAGTACCACAAGCGCACAGAGCTCGGAGCAGAGCTCGTCGAGCTCCTGGAGTCCTGGATTCCGCCGGGATTCAGGCTGTTCTTGGCCGCCGACAGCGAGTACGCATGCAAGACCTTGGTGCCTCGCCTGAGCACGACGACGACCTTCGTCGGGCCGATGCACAAGGACGCATCTCTCTACGAGCCGGCCCGCAGCTACTCGGGAGTCGGTCGTCCTCGCAAGAAGGGCAAGCGGCTCTCCTCTCCCCGTCAGCTCGCCGCCAACGATGCGGTCTCCTGGAAGCGTGTGACGGCTCGCATCTACGGGCGCGAGGTCGAGGTCCTGACCAAGACCTGCGCGTGTCTTTGGTACACGGTCAGTGCCACGCGCATGGTGCGGATGGTCGTAACGCGCGATCCACGCCGTCGAATCGAGGATCGTGCCTACTTCGCGACCGACTCGGACATGTCGCTCGAAGAGCTCCTGCAGAGATTCTCGCGTCGCTGGACGATCGAGGTCTGCTTCCGCGACGCCAAGCAGCACCTGGGCTTGGAAGATCCACAGAACGGATGGGGCCGGAGGAAGAGCTCCGTGCGTCGCCCACCGAAGCGTCCAGGTCCGCAGCCGCGTGGCAAACAAGGCGAGACGGCCACTCGGCACACGCTGCCGATCGCCTTCGTGGCCTACGCCGTCGTCGTGCTCTGGTACCTCGAGCACGGACACCAAAACAGCGACGTCCGCCGCGTGCTGGAACTCTCACCCTGGTACCGCTCCAAACGCAGCCCCTCCTTCACCGACATGCTCCTCGCTCTCCGACGCGAGACATGGGCCGGACGACTTTCGGAGGACCCGCTGAATCACCGCACACGCCGAAAGCTCCGAGAACGCCTCTGCGCTGCCATGATGGCCGCCTAGCCCGACCTATTCGTCAGACGGATAGGAGTTCAGGCTGATCGAGCTGCAGGACCTCGAAGGCGGCCCGAAAGCGCGTGTTCGGAGGTTTTCGTTGGCCTGCGGCGCATGTTGCGTGGCCCGACAGGGTGTCGGAAGGCTCGAGCGTTCCCGAATCGCCGGTTTAGCAGCTCGTGTGGGCGTACTTCGAGCCTGGCTTGTTCCAGCGGACGCGCTGTTTGCTCCGGTCCCCTACGTGACGAGCGCGCCGAGGCCGTGCGCGGCCTCGTGCCAGAGCTGCTTCCACGGGCAGCAGGCCGGGAAGGACACCACGATCCGGCGCACGCTCTCCTTTACGACGGCTCCGATCTTGAGCAGCCGCTCGCGCAGCGTGCCGACCTGCGCTCTCGCGAGGTCCATCTTCGGCAAGCGCAGGCGCAGCTCCTGGAAGAGCACGTAGGCCGCGGCGGTCTGGAGCACCCTGAAGTGGTTGGCGAGGAAGCTCGAAGAGCTCGTGCGATCGATCTCGAGCCCCTCGTGCAGTTCCTTGATGCGGTTCTCGATGTCGCCGCGCTGGCAGTAGAGGTCCCAGGCCTTCTTCGGACTCAGCCCGAGGCTCGTGGCGACGAAGCGCCGGTTCTCCTTGAGCGCGCGTCCGGGGTAGACCAGCGCCTCGGTCTTGAAGATCACGCGGCGCTCACAGCTCCAGCTCTGCGAGCGGTAGGCCGTCTCGCCCCAAGTGGCCAGCGTGCCGTCGAACTTCTCGGCCAGCGCGCGCACGATGCGCATGGGCTCAGCCGAGGCGCGCTCGAGCACCGGGTTGCCCGGCAACGAGACCAGGTAGTCGACGCGCAGCGCGTCGAGCGCCTCGAAGACGGACGGTGCAGCGAAGCCCGCATCGAGACGGACCAGGATCTTGGCCTTTTTGAAGGCCTTTCGCAGCGCTCGAACCGTCCGGCAGAGGAGCGCCGGTGTCCCGCGCGCATCTCGCACCGTGCCCGGCCGAAGGCGCGCGTGGAAGAGGTGTTGGGTCGGCTCGTCGTCCACCGACAAGAAGCCCAGCATCGGCAGGTAGCACCACGAGTCGTAGTAGCCGTTGAAGAAGGCGAACGGCTGCTGGCCATGCGTCGGATCCTCAGTCGAATCGAGGTCGATCGTGATGCGCTTGGCCTTGCGGTGAGTCTTCCGCAGGCGCGCGATCACGAAACTCTCGAGCCGACGGCCCATCGCGACGAGTTCGCGGCCCGTACGCGAGGTCTCGAAGCGCGAGAGCGTCGGCTGCGAGGCCAGCGCTGCCGCATCGTTCGGCGAGCGCCCGCACACGAGCTTCAGGAGCGGGTCGCCCCCGATCCGCGCGCTGTCGTTCTGGTCCGCGTACCCCAGCGCGATCGAGAAGATCCGCTGGCGCAGCAGCTCCTGCTTCCCGTGCTCCACGCGCCAGGAGCGGCGCGAGTCCACGAGCTCACGTCCAAGGGCTTCCGTCAGACCGATCCGACGATCGACCGCCCCGAGCAGCAGCACCCCACCGTCCGAGCTCGACTGCTCGCCGTCGAACCGGGCCACGACAGGCTTCGCGAAGCTGCCTTCAAAGAGAACACGCTGAGCTGTAGGGTGGGGCATGTCGGGACCGTCCGTCGTCTCGATTCGTTGTCGGCAAACACGACATCGGTGACGAGGGACGCTCCCGTGCCTACTCCTCGTGAATTATCCGGGCTAGGCGCGTGTCGGTCGGCCGTCTAGCGAGCCGGCTCGCTCGGCTCGGGAGTGGAAACGTGCCCGGACATGCGCCAGCACAGACAGCTCGCAGAGCACGTGCACGAGAGCGGTGGGTCTCTCTGCCCCGGACTCAAGACGCACAGGCGCTGGCAGCGCCGCGGCAGATCGAGTCCGGCGCGCGGGCAGCCGTTGGGGTTGCTGGCGCAGGCAGCCGAGAGGGCCACGAGGGCGAGCGCGGGCCAGAGG
>JABFRZ010000658.1 GCA_013140785.1 Planctomycetota bacterium
GCCCGGATCCGCGAAACTGCCGCCGACTGGCCCTGCAAGTCGGCGGCAGTTTCGCGGATCCGGGCCGCGCCGGTCGGCTGCCGCGCACAAGCGCTCGTGTCCTGCCGGGGCGGCCGGCCTCGGGCCTTCACGGCTCGACTGCCACGCGGTGCACGAGCCGCGCCTCGCCCACGGGATCCGGCTGCGCGGGGTCCTTCCAGTACGGCGTGAGCTTGTAGAACAGCGCGACCTCGACGGCTCCGGCTCGGGAAACCTGCCATCCGATGACTCCTGACGCCAACTGATCGCCCGCTAACCTGCACCGCGCAGGAGGATCTTGGCCCGCACCTCCTGCTCCCCCACTCCACCGAGCCCGCCGCTCGCAGCGCTCCCCGGCCGCCGAGATCGATCCCGCCCAGGAGCACGCTCCCCTGTAGAGCCGGTGACGGCCGCAGCAGACCGGCGATCTGTGATGCGAGGCTGCGTGAGGCCGAGCGCGCGCGCCACGTCGGCGTAGTTCCTCGCCTGGCCTGCCTCGATCGCCCGCTCGATCCAGTGCGTGAGGGCTACCTGGCTGGCCAGCCGTTCCGCCCTGGAGCGGCGTCGCCTCATTAGGTGTGGATCGTCAACGCTTTCCGTGCGACCACATGCCTGCGAGTGCGAACTGGGTGCGACCTGGTGCGACCGCTTGCGACTGACGGGGATCGTCGCTAGCGTGACCCAAGTTCCTTCAATCCGAAGGCTTACGCTGCTCGGAGACGGTTGGTGCGTGCGACCTTCACAGCGTGGAAGTTACTGGTTCAAATCCAGTGTGGCCCACCAACCGCGCGTTCGACGAGCCGCTGACGACGAGGACTTCGGCGGGGAAGCTCAGCCCGCTCTCGTCCGAGTAGACGCGAGCCGCCTCGCGGAACGCATGCTTGATCTCGCCAACCTGCCCCTGCGAGAGCTGAGCCAGCTTCGTGCGCAGCTTGTCCGACATCTCGGTGCGCAGGACCCAGAATCCATCGAGCGAGAGCGGCGCGTCGATGGAGAACTCGAGTAGGCGCTCCCTGGCATCCGCGACGCCCGCTTCTAGCGCCACGTGGAGCAGCTTGCCGGGCGGAGCGAATCGAAACGCGTCCGGCGCGTCCGCGTCCGGCGCCCGTGATTCGACGAAGCGCTCGACGATCTCGGAGAGGACGGAGTGAAACGGATTGTTCCGGGCGTGATGCCACACGGCCATGGCGAGCTTCCCGCCCGGCTTCAGGACCCTCAGCATCTCGCGGATTCCCTCCAGCGGTGAGGGGAAGAACATGACGCCGAAGCGGCTCACGACGGCGTCGAAGGACTCGTCTTCGAAGGGCAGTTCGCCGGCGGCCGCCACTCGAAAGCGCGCGTTGCCCAGCCCTCTTCGCCCAGCCTCGCGGCCTGCGGCATCGATCATGGCGGGAACGACGTCCACACCGGTCACGCTACCCTTGGCACCGACGACTCCGGCGATGCTCAGTGCCGGCTCTCCCGGTCCAGTGGCGACGTCGAGCACGGCCTGCCCCGGACCGATGCCCGCATCCTGCACGAGCGCTGCCGCGACCGGCGCGAACATCCGCTCGATCACCGCGCGGTGCTTTTCCCAGTAACGCGCCGCCTCGCTCCACTGACCGATGACGTCCTTGTTCTCCATCGAAGAAGGAGCATATCTCGGGAATCGTTCCCCGCCGCAGCTTGGCGACGTCGGGCTCGCCGAGCACGAGCTCGTGATCCGCCAACGCGTGCCGCAGTACGTCCGCGCTCAGCCCCCGCGTCGCGAGCGCGCTCACCAGTACGTTCGTGTCGAGAGGACCCTCAGGCAGCGTCGCGGAAGACGTCAGACTGCCGCGGCGCCGCTACTTCGTCGCCAGCAACGCCTCGGCGAGCTCCGGCCCGAGCTCGTCTGCGCGCAGGCGCTCGCTGTTCGAGATCACGCCTACGGAAATCGCTACTTGCGCACGCAGTACAGGCTCTTCGCTCCGCGCAGGAGAAGCGCCTTGCCCGCCACGGCGGGGGTGGTCCAGAAGACGTCGTCGAGCGCGCCGTGGCCGACGATCTCGAGGTCCGGGCCGAGCGGCACGAGCGCGGCGTGACCTTCCTCGTCGAGGAGGAGGAGCTTGTCGCCCACGATGATCGGCGAGGCGGTGATGGCCACCAGGCCGGGCACGCGCTCCTTGTAGAGCTGCTCGCCGCTCTCGGTGTCGCGGCAGGTGAGCAAGTTCTCCATCGCGACGTAGAGCAGGCCGTCGGCCGCGACCGGCGAGGACATGACGGGCGAGGACAGTTTTTGCGCCCAGACCTGGCCCTTGAACTCGTTCGAGCCCTCATCGGGCGAGAGGTCGCCCTCGACCCCGGCGCTGAGCGCATAGAGCGGGGGATTGGGCGGAATGCTCCACGCGCTCATTTGCCCGAAGTAGAGGTGCTCGGCGTCGGCAGCGAACGAGCTCATCGTCGGACCGACGACGCCGGTCAGCCGCCACAGCTCCTTGCCGCTGGCGGGCTCGTGACTCGTGATCCGCTTGCCGCTCGAGACCACGAGCTCGGTGCGCTTCTGGTTCCTCCACACGAGCGGCGTGGACCACGACGTGCTGGCGTCGTGCGTGGCGCGCCACAGCTCCTTCCCGCTCTTCGCGTCGAAGGCGGCGAGCCAGCCCTCCTCGGCGTTGAAGCTCTGCACGAACACCTTGCCGTCGAGGAGCGCGGGCGAGCTGCCTGTGCCGTAGCCCTCGAGCATCGGATGCACGCCGAGCTCGGCCTTCCACAGGGCCTTGCCCGCGGTGTCGAACGCCGCCAGCGTGCCCGTCGGGCCGATGAACGCGTACACGCCGTTCGCGTCCGCCACGGGAGTCTCGGTGGCCCAGGTGTTCGAGGGGTGGATCGGGAACTTCGGCTTCGCCTTGCACGCGCTCACCGACCAGAGCTCCTTGCCGCTGGCGAGATCGAGCGCGAGCACGCGCCAATCGATCATCACGTCGGGCGCCTTGCCGGGCTCCGACGAGTTCGCATGGGCAAGGCCGGAGGCAAACCCCAGCGGGGCTTGGAGCCCTTCGCCGACCGCCGTGGTGAGGTAGATCGTTCCGCCCACGACGATCGGCTGCGACCAGCCCTGGCCGGGGACGGCGACCTTCCAGGCGACGTTCTTGCTCTCGCTCCACTCGAGCGGAATGTCTGCTGCCGGTACGACAGCGTTGCCGTTCGGCCCGCGGAACTGCGGCCAGTCGGAGCCGTCAGAGGAGAGGGACGAGACGACCAGACCGAGGACGGGAGCGAGGTTCATGGTTGTGGACTGCTTTCAGACTGCAGCGGCGCCGCTACTTCGTCGCCAGCAACGCCTTGGCGAGTTCCACTCCGAGCGCGTCTGCGCGCAGGCTCTGGCTGTTCGAGATCACACCTACGGAGAGCTTCGCGCCGGGGAAGTACAGCAGCACCGAGTTGAAGCCGTGGATCCCGCCGCCGTGCCAGACGCACTCCTCGCCGGCCTGCGTGTCGAGCTGCAGGCCCATGCCGTAGCCCGTCTCGCGCCCGCTGTCGAGCATGAAGGGCGTGGTCATCTCCAGGTACGACTCAGGCTGCACCACCTGGCCCGTGACGAGCGCTTGCTGCCAGCGCACGAGGTCGCTGGCGGTCGAGATCAGCGCGCCGGCCGCGCCCGGCTGGCTCATGCCGACGAAGCGGTCGTTCCAGAACTTGCCGTCACCGAAGCTGTAGCCCTGGGCGCGGTTCAGGATCACCTCGCCGTTCGAGTCGTAGCGCGTGCGGGTCAGCTTCAGCGGCTCGAAGAACGTCTCGCGCAGGAAGTCGGCGTAGCTCGATCCAGAGACCTTCGCGATCACCATGCCCAGCAGGTAGTAGCCCGAGTTCGAGTAGTTCCACCGCTCACCCGGCGCGAAGTCGAGCGGCAGGTCCTGCCACAGCGCGACCAGCTCGTCGTCGGAGAGCTCCCACGGCTGGACCGCTTCCCACTTGGGCCCCAGGTCGGTGTAGTTGTGCACGCCCGAGGTGTGCGTGAGGAGGTGCCGCAGGGTGATCTCGTGCCCGTGCGTCGGATAGTCGGGCAGGAACTTCGTCAGCGGGTCATCGACCGACAGCTTGCCGCGCTCGGCCAGCTTCAGGATGCCGGCGGCGGTGAACTGCTTCGTGACCGAGCCGATGCGGAACATCGTCTCCTCGTCGGCGCTGACCGCGAACTCGAGGTCGACGAAGCCGTAGGCCTTCGAGTAGACCATCTCGTTACCACGCAGGACCGCGACCGAGATCCCGACCGCGCCCTCGCCGTGCATGGTCTTCTGCACGATGGCGTCGGCGCGCGCGGCGTCCTGCGTGCTGGCCGCGGCGGAGGTCTGGAGGAGGAGCGGAGCGTGGAGGACGAGGGCGGCGATCATGGGACGGAGGAGGGCGTGACGCGGAGACGCGGAGTGAAGAGAGACGGAGGATGCAGCGGACGAAACCAGGGCTCAGCGACCTTCGAGCTCGGCCGGCGTGAGCTCCACGCGCAGCGTTTCGCCGCGGCGGACCTCGATCGCGCGCAGGACCTTCCAGGACTCGATGTCGAGCGACTCGTTCGGCGCGCGCAGCTCGGCCGGGCCGGCGGGGACGTCGATCGCGTGCGCACCATCACCGACGGACAAGGCCAGCGAGAAGAGCTGGCCGGGGCCCCTCCACAGGTGCACAGCGGGCGGCGCGCCCTCGCCGCTCCAGCCCTCGAGGCCGGCCAGCAGGAGCTTCCCGGTGTGCAGCTCGCGCTCCCAGGGCGCGTCGCCGCCGCGCACGAGCAGGTCCTCGAACAGGAACTGCTCCTGGAGCTCGCCGCCCTGCTGGCGCAGCGTCAGGCGGTACTCGCCCGGGCCCGGCGCGCGCAGCGTGAAGTGCCCGTCGGAATCGAGCGCCGTCCAGTCCTGGCCCTCGAAGTCGAGCCGACCGGCGGGCCCGAGACGCGCCGTCCAGCCGACCCCAGGCCGCTCGTCGATCGTCAGGCGCCCCTCGAAGGCGAGCGACTCCGGCTCGGCGTCGGAGACATCGACGAAGGTCGTCTCGCCCTCGTAGACGGTGCAGTTCTCCGCGAGGTCGAAGGGCTGCACTCGGGGCGCCTGCGTCGAGCTGTAGCCCTTCGGCGGGCCGAAGACTTCCTCGCTGCGTAGCTCGACGCGCCAGGGACCGGGCAGAAGCGCCACGAAGCGGAAGCGCCCGTCGCTCGCGACGCGCAGCGTGCGCTCGCCGCCGTCGCCGCGCGTGATGCCGAC
>JABFRZ010000321.1 GCA_013140785.1 Planctomycetota bacterium
CGACCGCGGCGAGGCGGATCTCCCAGCCCGTGCCGGTAGAGCGGATCTCGAGCGGATGCGGCACCGGCAGGCCCGCGCGTTCGAGCGCCGCCAGGGCCGCGAACTCGCGCCGCGCGCGCGCGCCATAGAAGCACGCGAGCAGAGGATTCGGATGATGGAAGCGCTTCGAGACGACCGCTTTGCCCTCGCACGCGTCGAGGACCACGCTGCGGAAGGGCCGGGCGGAGAGGACGAGCACGGGGCCAGCATACGGCCGAGCCCGTCGGCAGGAGGTCGGCCAAGCGTGCCTGGCAGCGCCGCTTCCGATTCGTGACAATCCGACGGCGTTGCGCATCCAGCTCTACGTCCTGCGCCAGCTCCTGCTCTCGGTCGCGTTCGCGCTCGCCGGACTGTCGGTGATCGTGCTGCCGACCATCGCCATCCAGGCCGTCAACAAGTTGGGCGCGATCAGCGCCGGCACGGTGGCGCGCTACCTGCCGCTGGTGGTGGTCGAGCTCGTGCCGTACCTGTTGCCGATGGCCTTCCTGCTGGCCGTGGTCGCGACCTATGGGCGCTTGGCGGCCGAGCGCGAGCTGATCGCCATCAAGATGGCCGGCATCCACCCGGCGCGCCTGGCGCTGCCCGGGTTCCTGGTGGCGTTGCCCATGGCGTTCGCCACGGACCGCCTGCTGGGCGAGGTCTCGCCCGAGCTGAAGTACCAGCAGCGCAAGCTCGTCACCGACGCCGATCTCTCGCGCCTGAAGGGTGCGATGGCCGGACGCAACGTGCTGAGCTTCGGCAAGAACGTGCTCAAGTCCGAGGGCAATCGCGGCAACGTGCGCATCAACGTCGAGCTCGACATGGAGCGCGACGGCCAGCGCTTCAAGGTGGTCGCGGCCGAGGCACGCATCGACTTCGAGGGTGAGGGTCGGGACGCGGCCCTGGTCGTGCGCCTGAAGGACGCGGTGATCTTGACCGAGGAGATGAGCGTCTCCAACGCCGTGCCGGTCATCACTTGGCCGATCGCGGAGCTCTTCCCGTACCAGCCCAAGGACCCCAACCAGGCCAAGTACCTGAAGTCGAGCGTGATGCGGGCCGAGCTCGGGGGCGCCGCGCTCGAACCCGAGAAGCGCGCGCAGTTCCACTACGAGATCCACCGCCGGCACGCGCTCTCGGCCACCTACCTGTTGTTCCTGCTGCTCGGGCTGCCGACCGGCCTCGTCCTGCGCTCGAGCACGCACCTCGGCGCCTTCACCGGCGCGGTCGGCTATGCCTTCCTCTACTACGTGCTGGCGATGCGCCTCGGCAAGGTCCTGGGGGCGACGGGCGCCGTTCCGCCGCTGCTGGCGGCCTGGGCGACGAATGGTCTGTTCCTGGTCGTCGGACTCTTCCTCTCCGTGCGGGCGTTGTGGCGATGAGGCCGCGCGCGCTGCCCTTCCTGGGCCGGCTCGACCGCTACGTGGCGCGCTTGTTCGCGCTCTCCTACGCGGCGTCCTTCTTCCTCGTGGTCGGGTTGTTCGTGATCCTCGACATGGCCACGAACCTCGACGATTACCTGGCGCCGGACAAGACCGGCTACGCGCCGTCGGGCGCGTTGGTGGGGAAGTTCTACCTGCTGCAGCTGCCCTTCCTGTACCTGCAGATGTCGCCCTACGTGACCTTGGTCGCGGGCATGTTCACGGCCGCCAAGCTCGCGCGCAGCAACGAGTTCGTGGCCGCGTTCGGCGCGGGCATCTCGGTTCGGCGCATGCTGCTGCCGGTCTACCTGGGCGCGGCGCTGCTGGCGGGCGGCATGTTCCTGTTGCGCGAGCAGGCGACGCGCGAGCTCGGCCGCCGCCGCGACTTCTTGCAGGACCACCTGAAGTCGCACCGGCTGGAGCCGGAGATCGAGAACCTGATGGTGTGGGTGGGGCGCAGCCTCCCGGTCACGCTGAGCGAGTACGTGGTCCGGCCCGATCCGCTCCGGTCGGAGGCGCGCGGGCTGTCCGCGCAGCGGCGCGAGGCCGGGCGCATGCTCTCGATCGGCGCCAAGGTAGCGCGCCCGCTCTCGGGTGGGCGCTGGGCGCTGGAGGACGGCCGGTGCCTGGAGGACGACGGCGGCCGGCGCCAGACGCGCGCGCTCGATGTCCTTGACGATCCGCGCTTCACGCCCGAGGACGTGGAGCTGGCCTGGAAAGCGAAGAAGAACGTGATGGACCTCGCGCACTCCGAGCTCACCGATCTCTTGGCGCGCGAGCCGTCCAACCTGCAGTACCAGACTCTCCTGCAGTACAACCGCACCTTCCCCCTGGCGGGGCTGCTGCTCCTGCTCGTCGGCCTGCCCTTCGTCGTGGGCGACGAGCGTGGCAAGGCCGGCGAGCGCATCGCGCGCGGCTTCCTCCTGTGCGCGATCTACTTCGGGGTGGACTTCGTGGCCCGCCAGCTGGGTTGGCAGGGCGCGGTCGGCCCGCTCTTCGCCGGCTGGCTCCCGCTGGTCGTGTTCGGCAGTCTGGGGGCGGTCCTGACGGCTTCGATGCGCTCGTAGTGCCCCGCTCCCGAAGCCCATTCGGCGGGAAGAGCCGCGCGCCGTGCGTCGTACACTGCCCCGCCCGACTCCGGAAACCGTTCCCGCACCCGACATGAGCGAAACTCGCCGCTGCCCGCGCTTCCTCGGTCTCCCTGGGCTCGCACTCGCTGGGGTCGTGCTGGCCGGACTCGCGGCATGCAACGGCCCCGCCTCCGATCGCGAGCAACGCGTGGTCGAAGCCGTGCAGCAGGGACGCTTCGGTGAGGCCCTCGAACACGCCCGGCGCTTTGCGCAGGCGAACCCGGACGACCCGAAATCCCAGGCGCTCTACCGCGACGCGCAGATCGCATGCCTGCTCGACCAGGGCCGGGACGAGGTTTTCCATGGCGACCTGACGCGCGGCCTCGGACTGTTCGAGCAGGCCCGCGCCATCGCTCCCGAGCACCCGACCGTGGCGAGCTGGATCCAGAAGACGCGCGCGCAGCTCGCGGTCGAGTGGCTCGATGCCGCCGCCGCGCGCAGTGGCCCGGAGCACCTCGACGAGGCCGAGGGCTGCTTCGAGAAGGTGCTCGAGTACGACCCGGCGAACGAGGGTGCGCGCCAGGGGTTGGCGCACGTGCTCCTGCTCAAGAACTACCGCGCCGGCATGAGCAAGACCTACTTCGACGACGGCCTCTCGAGCTTCCAGGAGCTGATGCTCGAACGGGCGCGGCGTGACTTCCAGATTTCGAACCGCTACCGCGAGAACGAGCCTGCCAGCCTGCGCGGCCAGCAGGTCGAGGAGATGATCGCCGAGGACCGTCTGGACCAGGCGTCCAGGCTGGAGAGCGCGGCCCGCTACTTCGCTGCGCGCAACGAGTACCGCCTGGTGCTCTTGATCGACCCGGACAACGCCGCGGGTCGTGCCGGGCTCGACCGCATGGATCGCGAGGCGCGCGCCACCAGCACTTTGGCCGAGGCCGACATGGCCATGCGGCGGGGTGAGTTCGCGCGGGCCGAGGAAAGCCTGGCCGTGGCGGAACTCCTGACCGAGGCCCAGCGCGACGGGGTCTCGTTGATGCAGTCGGGGATCGAGGTGCAGCGCCTGGCCGAGAAGTACGACGCCGCCCAGAGCCTGTGGCGCGACTTCCGCTATCCCGAAGCGGTCGTGGCCTTCGACGAGCTGCTCGCGCTCGCGCCCGAGTACGAGGATGCGGCGCGCCGCAGGGCCACGCTCCTCGAGTTCATCCGCATGGCTGAGGAGTTCTATCCCAAGGCCTTGGAAGCGACCGACGAGAGGGTCGCCGAGGAGTACCTGCGCCAGATCCAACTCGTCTGGCCGGAGTACAAGGACGTGGTCGAGCGCCTGAAGGCCATCGAGGCCCGCAAGGCGGAGGAACCGGAGGAAGCGGGCGGCGGACGGTAGCCGACTTTCGGCCAGGCAACCTGCGTGGTTTCCGAGGAGACGCCACGGGCGGCGAGGGCCGAAATGGACAGTTTGATTCGTTACGGCCCTTAGATTAGCTGGCCGAGCGGCCTGTCGAGCCGCGCGCGCGCCAGGCCTGGGCCAGGCCGAACAGCGAGACGATGGCGCTGAGCGCGGCCAGGGTCGGAGGCACGCGCTCGAAGGCCCCGCGCCACACGACCAGGCTCCAGTAGAGGTACGGCCCCCAGGCGCTCAGCGCGAATACCAGCCAACGCGCGCTCGGACCGACGGACCACAGGGGCTCGCCGGCCCCGGGCCGCACGGGTGCTCCGGCCGCGTCCAAGCGGTCGAGCTCGCCCGCCGCGCGGTCGAGCAGCCGTTGGTTGGAGCGCAGCGAGCGCACGCCGTGTCCGAGCGCGAGCAGATTCAATAGCACCGCGCCCACTCCCACCAGCACGTGCACCGTGGCCGGCACGCCGATGTAGCGCCCGTAGCCGAGCACGGCCGCAGCCGTCGCCGCGAAGGCCGAAAACAGCGCCAAGGGGTAAGCGCGGCGCTGGGCGAAGAAGCGATTGAGTTCTTCCAGGAAGGCCGGGGAGAGCGGGCGCGACTGCATGGCCACCTTGAGCACACGCCCCGAGACGATCATGAACAGGATCAGGAGCGTGTGCGTCGCCACGCACAGCACCGCGCCGAAGAAGCCCAGCAGGAGGTGGCGCTCCGAGCCGTCGTGGAAGGCACCGCTCAGCAGTGTCAGGACGAGACACGGCGCGAGCACGAAAGCCAGCGCCAAGTAGTAGTGCACCATCCGCATGGGCGAGCGGCGCAGGCTAGTGTCCCTTCCCCGAAGTATCGCCAACAATCCGCCGCACTGAAGCGCCGCTGGCGGCGTTGCGCCTCCACCCTAGTATTGCAGTGAATACGCGTCGTCGGCGCGCCTTGCCAGCGACGATCCATCACGGCGCCTTGTTGGCGCTACTTCGGGGAAGGAACACTAGCCCCAGAACAAGCGCTTGGCTCCACCAGAGCGCTGCGCTTCGCCCGGACTCACCGCATCCGCGGCCTTTCTCGGACCTTCGAAATGCTCGCGTGGATGAACCACGCTCCGCTTTCGAAGGTCCGAGAAAGCCCACGGCTGCGGCGATTCCGGGCGATCTGGAGAAGCCAAGCGCTTGTTCTGGGACTAGCGCCGCCGCACGAGTGCGGCGAGCACGTCGTCGGCGCCGATCCCGGCCATGCACACCGGACCCTCCGCGTGGCGGCAGCGGCGCGCGAGGCAGGGCGCGCACGCCGGAGGGTGCGCGCTGCGCACGATCGTGTGC
>JABFRZ010000681.1 GCA_013140785.1 Planctomycetota bacterium
GCGCCAGGATGCGCCGTCCGCTCGGTGCCGCGGCGAGCGCCACGATCGCGCTGCTCAGGCCTTCGCCGCCCCAGTATTCAGCAGGATCGGCCACGGGCACGGCCGCGCCGCTCTCGGGATCGAGCCTGAGCACGTGGCCCGTCGCGGTGCCGACCAGCACGCCGCCGTCCGGCGCGGGTGCGAGCACGCGCGGCTTGCCGAACTTCGGGTGCGGCGTGGCGAAGGGCGTGCTCCCGACCGTGAGGCCGAGGGCGGAGTTCACCAGCGTCGAGGCCGGCGCCGGCACGCTCGGCTTCTCCCACAGGTTGTCGAACTCGGCCACGTACAGGCTCCAGCCCGTGGTGCTGCCGGAGCCCGCGGTCGAGGGCGCGATCGCGAGGCCCGAGGGATGGTTCAGGTAGCCCGAGCCGAGGCGCACGAAGGCGTCCGCGCTCGGGTCGTAGCGGATCAGTGACCAGTCGTCCTCGGACACCGTGTAGATCGAGCCGTTGGCGTCCACGCAGATGTCGCCGTCGCCCCACACGAAGTCGTTCGTGTAGTTCACGCCCGAGAGACCGGGCAGGGCTTCGTGCGCGCCATCGTCGAAGTGGTAGAGATCCACGGAGCCGTTGAAGCCGGTCGAGTGCCACTGGCTGAAGAACAACCCGCCTGCCGGGTTGGCCGCGAGCCCGCGCGTCTCCTCGGTCGTGGTGAGCAGCGCGGCGGCGCCGCCGGAGACGCGCATGATCTTGCCCCAGTCCCAGGCCTCGCGCGTGGCGACGTACAGCGTGCCATCGACGTCGAGCGCCAGGTCCTTGCCCGCTTCGATCTGGTTCCCGGGATCGCTGAAGAGCGTGGTGACCGTGAGCGGGCCCTCGGTGATGTGCTGGATCGAGCCCGTGCGCGTGAGCGCGTAGAGCGAATCGTCGGGCGCGACGCACAGGCCCTCGATGATCCCCGTGAGGCCGCTCGCGTTGTTTGCGACCAGGGCGATCGCGGGCGTGCCGGTCAGCGTGATGCGCTTGATGAACTGCGTCGAGCCGAACTGTGTGCCGCCGAGCAGGAGGCGCCCGGAGTCGTCCGCCGCCAGGTCGAAGGCCTGGAAGCCGAAGAGCACGTTGACCTTGGTGCCCTTCCACGGCACCGCGCCCTGGTCGTTCGCGATCACCGCGCCGGGCGCGCCGACGCCGGGGATCTCGCGGATGCGCGTCGGGTTCTCGCCCTCGGCGAGATACAGGCTCCAGCCGGTCGCGCTCCATTGCCAGCCGTGCGAGGCGGCGATGACCGCGCCGCGGAGCTGTCCGTAGCCGCTGGCGAAGAGCGTGGTCGTGTTCGTGGCGCGGGTGCGCTTGTAGACCGAGCCGCCCGCGATCCAGTACAGGTCGCCGTTGGCCTCGGCCGCGATGTCGCCGTCGGACTGGAACGAGTTGAGGCCCGGGTGCGTGACGGTGTCGAGGCCCGTGGTCGCGCGGTACGAATTGCCGGCGGCGACGAGCTGCAAGTTGCCGCCCGCGCTCGTCTCGGCGACCACGAGTCCGCCGGTGAGCGGGTCGTGGGCGAGCTGCACGGGTTGATGCCGGACGAGGTAGTAGCTCCAGCGCTGGCCATCGCCTTGGACCCAGTTCAGCGCGCGCTGGCCGCTCGAGGGCGTCGCGCTCGCGATCAGGAAGTTGCCGCGCGCGTCCACGATCAGGTCGGTCGCGTCGGAGATCATGTACAGGTCGCTGTAGATCCGCACGGCCGGCCCGCCGCTGCCGGGCAGCACGTACACGTGCCCGAAGGCGTCCACCACGGCGATCGCGCCCGTGGTCGTCTCGGCCACGCCCCGCAGCTGGCCCTCGAACGCCGGGCTGTTCGCGTCGTTCGTGAGCACGGTGATGGCCTGCTTGCCGGGCTCGATGCGGCCGACGACGCGCTCGAAGGTGCAGAACAAGATTCGCCCGGCCGAGTCGCGCGAGAGGTCCTTGACCAGGCCCGGGATGAAGTGGGTGGTGTCGAGCGTGCCCTGCACGACCACCGGGCCATACGGCGGACCCGCCGCTTGGGTGTGCTGCGTGCCGAGGCTCTGCGCCGTCGCACTCGCCGCCAGGGGGACCAGGAGCGCGGATGCCAGCAAGGGTGTCATCGGGGTGAGCGGTTGCGGGGGGCGGCGGAGAGGGGACGACGTTGATGGACAGGGCGCCGCGCCCTCCGCTCCGCTCGGAGTATATCCCTGATTGCCGCCGAGGCTGTGGATGGACAGGCAGCGTTTTCCGACCCAAGCCCGGCCTGTACTCCGCGGCGCCAGGCTTGCCGTCGGAGCGCTGGTTTGGAACCCTGCCCGTCTTCCGCCCGGCTCGCAACCGCCCTACACCGCCGCCCCGCAACCGCCTCCGACGATTCGATGAAGCCCTCGCGCCGCCTGCTCCCGCTCTTCACCCTCCTCCTGCCGCTGTTCTCCTGCTCGTGCGAGGGCGTCAAGTCGTCCCAGCGACGCCCGCTCTCACCGCCGCCCGAGGAGGTCAGCGCCAAGCCCGGCATCAACGACGACTTCCTGGCGGACGAGGTGGACCTCAAGAAGTGGCTCGCCACCTTCGAATCCGAGTCACGCGAGATCGCGGCCCACAAGCAGGCCATCGTGGCCTCGATGAACATCGAGAAGGGCCAAGAAGTGGCCGACGTCGGTTCGGGCACGGGTCTCTTCCTCGGCCCCCTGTCCGAGGCCGTGGGCGTGAGCGGCAAGGTCTTCGCGCTCGACATCGCGCCCGACTTCGTCGAGGCCCTGAAGCAGCGCGCCCGCGACGAAGGCCTGGAGCAGGTCGAGGTGCGGCTCTCGAAGGAGCGCTCGGTCGAGCTGCCCGCGCTCTCGGTGGACGTCGCCTTCGTGTGCGACACCTATCACCACTTCGAGTACCCGCAGCACGTCCTCTTCAGCCTGTACAAAGCCATTCGCCCGCTCGGCCGGCTGGTGGTGGTGGACTTCGACCGCGTCCCCGGCACCTCGCGCCAGTGGATCATCGACCACGTGCGCGCCGACAAGCGCACCTTCATCAAGGAGATCGAGCAGGCCGGCTTCGTCTTCGAGGAGGAGCTGAAGGTGCCCGGGATGCAGGAGAACTACCTGCTGAAGTTCCGGCGCCCGTAGCAGTCCGCCGGATGAGCACGGGGCGCGAGCGCCGGCGCCTCGGCCTGGTCAGCGCGAGTGCGCTGGTCGTTGCCAGCATGATCGGTGCGGGTGTGTTCACCACCTCGGGCTTCGCACTCGCCGACCTCGGCTCGCCGGCGCGCGTGCTCTTCGCCTGGGCCGTGGGCGGCGTCACTGCGACCTGCGGCGCGCTGTGCTACGGCGCGCTCGCGCGCGCGCTCCCCGAATCGGGCGGCGAATACACCTACCTCGCGCGCACGATCCATCCGCTGGCGGGATTCCTCGCGGGCTGGGTCTCGCTGCTGGCGGGTTTCAGCGCGCCGATCGCGGCCGCGGCGCTCGGGCTGCAGGCCTATCTCGACTCGAGCTTCGCGCTCGGCGGCGATCCGCGCTGGATCGGCACGGGCGCGATCGCGCTGGCGGGCGGCCTGCACGGGCTGCGCCTGACGCTCGGGGTGGTGACGCAGAACGCGGTCGTGGCGCTGAAGCTCGCGCTGATCCTCGCCTTCGTGCTGCTCGGCGCGTGGAAGCTCCAGTTGGCCGAGCGCGTCTCCGCTGCGCCCGCCGGCGAGTTCGACCTCGGCGCCTTCGCGCTCTCGCTCGTATGGATCTCCTTCGCCTACTCGGGCTGGAACGCGGCCGGGTACGTGGCGGGCGAGGTGCGTGACCCCGAGCGCAACCTGCCGCGCGCGCTGATCCTCGGCACGGCGATCGTGACGCTCGCGTACCTCGCGCTGAACGCGGTGTTCGTGTACGCGGCGCCGCTCGCTGAGCTGGCCGGCAAGTCCGAGGTCGGTGCCATCGCGGCCGAGGCGCTGGGCGGCCCCGGCCTGCGCCGCTTCTTGACGCTGATCGTCGCGCTCGCGCTCTTCACCTCGGTCTCGTCGATGGTCATGTCCGGCCCGCGCGTGGTCGCGCGCATGGCCGCCGACGGACTCTTCCCGCGCGCCTTCGCCTTCACGGGTGACGCTCCGGCGCGCGCGGTGGCGCTGCAGGTCGCGCTCTCGATCGCGGTGGTGTGGTTCGCGGACCTGCGCCAGCTGATCGGGTACGTCGGCTTCACGCTCGGGCTGTGCGCCGCGGCCGCGGTGGTCGGACTCCTGCGCCTGCGCGCGCGCGCAGGCGCAGAGCGCGTGCCCGTGCCCGGCTACCCCTTCGTCCCGGCGCTCTACCTGGCGATGACGCTGTTCGCCTCGGGCTACATGGTCGTGCGCGAGCCGGTGAACGCGGCCTATGGCGTCGCGACGGTCGCGGTGGGGCTCGTGCCGTACGCGCTCTGGAGACGCAGACCGAGCAGGTGATCTCCGCGCGATGTTCGGCGCGGCCCGGTTGGTAGGGTTTCGGCCATGCTCGCGCTGCACCTGCTCGCCCTCGCGTTCGTCCAGAGCTCCGCCACCTACGCCGTGCCGCTGGAGGAGCTCGAGCTCGCTTCGGGCGGCATCTTGCCGAGCTACGGCTACGAGCCGCCTTGGCGCACGTGGGACGCGGACGGGACGCGGATTCCCTGGGTAGCGATCGAGGGCGAGGGCGACGTGATCTTCCGCGCGAGCGCCGCGGTACTCGACTTCTCCGCGGGCGACGACGGGGACGATGGGGAGTCGTCTGGCCTCGGCTCGCTCGTGATCCACACCCGCGAGGCGCGCGACGTCGTGGGGCGGCTCTTCCTCCCGAAGGCGAGCGGCGAGGGCTTCCTGCGGCTCGATTTCCGTGTGCCCGCCGCGCGCGCGACGGCGAGCGAGAGTGACTTCCGCCTGGCCGAGCTGGAGCGCTACCGCGAGCTCTTGCGCCAGCGCTTGCCGGGCGGGGCGTGGTTCCGGCACCGCCACGACGAGGTTCGCTCGGCACTCGGCCCCGATATCGCGCCGCCGGCCGATCTCGAAGCCTGGCAGCAGCCTCGGGCCGAGTTCCGCGACCCGGCCGACGCCCTCGGCCTCTTCAGCGGCGGGCGCGCGCTCTACGAGAACCTGCAGCTCGAGCGCGGCCTGCCCGCGAGCCCCGAGGCCGAGGCGACGGTCGCGCTCGACACGCTCCAGGGCATCACCGTGCGCGCGCTCGACTGGGGGCCGCGCCTCGCGCCGGGCGAGACCAAGGTCGACGCCCT
>JABFRZ010000241.1 GCA_013140785.1 Planctomycetota bacterium
GCCGACGGCGCCGAGGTCGCGCCCGAGGCGCCGTCGGCCAAGCCGCGTCTGGTGGATCACCCGCGGCGCAACGAGCTGGCGCGCTGGCTCGAGGATTCGCTGCGCGACAGGGAGATCGACGTGGCCCTGCTCGGTGGCCACAAGTACATGATCAACAGCTGCCTCGGGATCAAAGCCAGCGCCGGCGAGTTCCGACTGAAGCTCGCGAACCCCTCGGTGCGCTTCGAGAACACCGGCATCGTGCTCACGCTCGCGATCGATCACGTCGCGTTCTCGGCGCTCAAGCTGCGCATGCGCCCGAACCCGAATCCCCTCGAGCTGTGCAAGTTCGGCAAGAAGTTCGAGGTCGGCGGCGCGATGGAGGACGTGCGCTTGACGCTGCGCTTCGACCCGCTCTACGACCCGGAGCGTTGCCGCGTCGGCCTGTGGGGCGACGCGAACCCCGAGGTGCGCATCGGCAACCTCAACCTGAAGCCGCTGCAGAACGACCTCGACAAGATGGCCAAGAACATGGTCGAGGACGCGCTGACGTTCGCGCTGCAGGTGTCGGTCGATGGCATGTACAGCGCGCTCGGCGATCTCTTGTTCTCGGCCGTGGACCAGTTCCTCGAGGCGGATTGCCCCACGAAACCAGGCGAGGCGGGGCGTACGACGACCCGGATCGGCGGCGTGCTCGGTGGCGCGGCGACCAGCGGTGGCGCGCGCTCCGGTGGCTCGGGCGGCGCGACGTCAGGCTCCACGTCAGGCTCCGCCGGGGCGACCACGAACGCTTCGCCCGACGTGCAGGCCCTGCTCGCGCGCATCGCCACGCTCGAGACGCGTATCGCCGAGCTCGAAACGGGCGGCCCACCTCCGGGCGACCTCGAAGGCCTGCTGGGCCAAGCGATCGAGCGCCTGGGCGCGCTCGACGCGCGCGCGGCCGGCCCCGAGCTGCGCGACCTCCTGGCGCGTTTCCTCGGGCTCGCGCTGGAACGCTCGCGGCTCGGGGATCCGCGCACGCTGATGGACGAGCTCACGCGCATGGTGGTGGATCCCCGGCCGCGCACGGCCGAGCCCGTCGGCGCCGCGGCCTCGTCCGCGAACGTGCCCTGGTACCTGGTGCCGAACCCCGAGCTCAAGGGCCGCATGGGCCGTGTCGTCGTGCGCTTCCCCGACGCGAAGCTCGCCAGCGGCACGTACGTGGAGCTCCATCGCGACGGCAAGGAGGTCACCCATGCCTACGGCGAGCCCGCCTGGGAGCTCCTGCCCGGCATGTACGACGTGCAGGTGCTCGGCGTGCGCGTTGCCGGCTGCGAAGTGCGCTCCGGACACGACACGCTCGTGCGCACGGGCATGCTCACGATCGAGCTCGGAGCGGGCACGTTCTTCAGGCTCTTCCAGAAGGGCGAGAAGCAGGAGCTCACCCACGGCTACGGCTCGCTGACGACCGGCCTGCTGTGCCATGGCAGCGGTGAGTACGAGGTCGAGATCCAGGACCAGCGTGCGCCGGTCACGGTGCGCGAGGGCGAGATCGCGAAGTTCTAAGCGGAGGCAACCATGACAAACGTCCTGAAGCCGCTCGCGCTCCTCGCGCTGGCACTGCCCGCGTCGCCGCAGACCGCATGCGAACTCGCCGCGCGCCTGGACGCGCTCGAGCTGCGCGTCGGAAGGATGGAGCGCGCCGCCTGGAGCGCTGGCCCGGCCGTCGTGTGTCTCGACGTCGCCTCCGACCTCTCGCCGATCTATCCGACGCGGGCCCTGCCGGCTGGCATGCGCGAGCTCTCGGTCGCGATCGAGCCCGCCGCCGCGGCGCGCTTCGGCACGCTCACGGCGATCTTCGTGGCCGCCGACGTGGGCGCGGTCGCGCCGCCCGAGACCGAGATGGCGCGCAGCGTGCAGCCCACGAACGGCGAGCAACGCGCGCGCTTCCGCTATCACCAGGAGGCACCCTTGCCGCCGGGCGCGTACCGCGTGGAGCTGCTCGGCGACGGCGCGCCGTGGTGCGTGCTGCGCTTCCGTGTGCTGCCCGAGTTCGGCGCCGCCCAGATCGTGCCCGCCTTCCCGCTCGAAGCCGGCCGTGCGTGGAGCTACGCCTTCGTGCAAGAGGCCGCCGAGGGTGCGCGCCTCGTGGACGGCGACGTGCCGATGGGCGAACGCATCGCGGGCACGGTAGAGATCCGCGTGCTCGCGACCGGTGCTGCCGAGTCCGCCGGCCCCACGCGCATCGAGATCCGCCGCGACGGCGCGTTGGTCGCGGAGGAAGCGTGGCGCTGGGACGAGCAAGGGCTCGTGGCCACGAGCCGCGTGGCGGACGGCGAGGAGCTCGCGCTCGATCCGCCGCAGCCGCTCCTCTTGTCGGCCAGCGGTGTGCAAGCCTGGCACTACCTGAACGCCCCGCTCGGCTACGACCAGCATGGCCGCCAGTGGGGCCCGCTCCCACTCGCCGGTCCGTGGGGCAGCGCGCAGGGCTTCGTCGTGCGCACCGAGCAGGCCGAGGGCGAGCTCGTGCACGTCGCCGAGCGCGAGTTCGTGCCCGGGATCGGGCTCGTGCGCGAGCGCATCGTCAGCGCTCGCGGCGGCCTGCTGGTCGCGCGCCAGGAGCTCGTGCTGAGCCCACTCGCGCGCTGAGGCTCGGCTCTCCCGGACGAGACCGCTGCGGACGAGTCACGGCGCGCGGTCTAAGAGGCGCTCGAGCGTGCGTCGCGGAAGCGTGGCTAGTGTCCCTTCCCCGAAGTATCGCCAACAATCCGCCGCACTGAATCGCCGCTGGCGGCGTTGCGCCTCCTCCCTAGTATTGCAGTGAATACGCGTCGTCGGCGCGCCTTGCCAGCGACGATCCATCACGGCGCCTTGTTGGCGCTACTTCGGGGAAGGAACACTAGAACACGAAGGGCACCCGCAGGAAGTCGAGGGTCACCGGCTCCGTCCCGGCCGACAACCCCATGCCCTGGGCGTCCAGGTCGAACTCGACCTCGAAGCGGAAGAATTGCAGCGCCCCGGGCGGCAAGGCATTGAAGCTCGTGATGTCCCCCGTCCAATCGACGAGCGGGTTCGCCTCGTCCGGATTCCCGAGACCGTCGTCCTCCGCTGCCTGGAAGCGGAGGCGCACGAACGAGGTGGAGGGCAGCCGGTTCTCGACTCCGCCCGTCACCACCCTGACGAAGCTCGGGATCAGCCGGCAGCGGACCGTTCCGAGCCGCACGATGGCGTCGAAGAAGTCCTGGAGCGTCCCGACTCCGCCCTCCGTCACCGTCACGCGCAGCTCCTCGTCTCCCAGGGAGATCCTGCCTTCGTCGTAGACCGCACTCGCCACGCGGAAACCCTGGGTGATCAGCGGGTCTTCCACGAGGTCGATGCGCAGCACGAAGTCGTGCAGCAGAGCCGGCGTCCGCAGGTAGATGTCATTCGAGATCCCCGACGAGCTCCCCGTCCGGAATGGATCGAGGGCGGCGCCGCGCAGCGCGAGGGTGACTTCGTCCGGCAGGATCTTGATCGTCGAGGAGCCCTCCAGGTTCTCGTCCAGGAGCGGCGCCAACTCTGTCACCGCCGAGCCGCTGGTGAGGATCTTGCCCTCGTCGGGACCGGGGGCGGTCTCCAAGCCCCCGAAGAGGAAGCTCACGAGCGCCGGAACACAGCTCGTCTGTTGGTCCGCCTCTCCGATCGATATCCACCTGGAGCGGGCCTGCGAGCGCGCGCCGAAGGTGGGGATCATCGCGAAACCCGGGGGCGACATGACGGAGTCGAGCGGGTTGGGGCTCGCCGCTGCCAGCAGCGGCACGACGATGTCGCTCGTCGCGGGATTCGTTCCTGGCGGTGACAACGAGTCGGGCACGTGGAGTTGGACGACCCCTCCTCCGCCCGCCCCGCCGTTGCTGTATCCGTGGCTCTTGGGATCGACGTACTGCAACGGCCCGGTCTTGACCGGTGGGCCGCACGCCTGGATCCAGTCACGCAGCGGGCCGCCTGTGTTGCTGCCCCCGTCGGTGAAGTCGATCAGGGTGGCCGACTCCAGGATGACGTGTCCACCCGAGCCGCCGCCGCCCGTGCCGCCGACGTGGTCGAGGAAGTTGGTGTTCTCTCCAGTGCCCCCGAAGCCACCGTTGGCTTTGATCTCGCCCGAGGGCCCGAAGATGATCCGGCCCAAGGCCTTGACGCGCAGGCCACCGCCACCTCCGCCGCCCGGTCCTCCCTTCTCGTCACTGGCGAAGTTCCAGCTCGGCGTCGGGAAGGTGTTCGCCGGATCGGCGTTGCCGCCTCCGCCTCCGCCGTAACCCGCCCAAAGGCCCGCGAGCTCGCCGCGGATCAGATCGACGAGCTGTCCGCCGGAGACCACTGGACGCACGCCGAAGAAGTCGTTGTTGGGGGCCGCGTCGAGGAACGCCCCCGGCCCCGGGTCTCCGCCACGAGAGGGAGAGACGCCGCTTTCTGCGCCACGGCCACTCGGGTGCCCATTCGTGCCGGCCGTGGCAACGAGGCTGAATCCGGCAGGAGTCGATCCCGAAGCGATGTCGCGCGCGAACCGGCCGCCGCCGCCACCCCCTGGTCTCCGCGCATTCTTGCCCAGGTTTGCCGGAGCGTAGCCCGTCTCGCCGCCTTGACCGCCGGCGTTGGGCTGCCCGAAGGGGCCGCGGCCTCGCCCGCCTCGCGGCGTGGAGTTCGTGATCACCTCGTTCGCGTTCCCACCGCGTCCACCGCCGGCCACCCCCGCGGCGCCGAGCTCGACTTGGTTTCCGGTGTTCAGCGTCGCCACGTCCTTGGCGTTGAATCCAGAAAGGTTCAGCTTGCCTTCGATGCGCACGTCGCCCGTGGCGTGGATGCGCATCGGGTTCGGCCCCTGCACGCGAATCTCGCCGCCCGCCTCGATCGTCAGATGTCTGACATCGACCACGCCGTTGACGGCCATCTGTGTCGTGGTCGGAATGCCGCCGGGCCCGCCGACGATCGGTGTCGCGACCGTGTCGAAGATGAAGAACTGCCCTGTCCGGACGACCCAGTCGAAGTCGCCGTTCGGACCGCCGGTTCCCTCGAAGGAGAAGGCCGCCGACAGCACGCCATTGCCCCATTCGGCCTGGGGCGAGTCGAACAGCGCGCCGGTGTCCTGGAGCGAGGCCGGGCCGTCGCCACCGAAATCGAAGTCCTCGCGGAGCTCATCGCTCAGCACGTCCGCCGGCGCCAGGCTCGTGAACTCCACCGTTGTCGTCGGAACCCGCGCGAACTCGTCGATGGAGACCAAGTTGGCCTGACCCACGAGGTCCTGGAACCCAGGCTGCACCACCGCGCGGAGCTCGCTCGCCGACGGCAGCACCCCGATCGGCTCCAGCCGCACGCGCGCCCCGATCTCCGTGCAGTTCGCCGCCAGCGTGACCCGCGTGTCGAGCGCTCGCCACGTCCCGGTGCAATCCAAGAACTCCAGCCGCAGGCGGTTCTCGGAGATGTTGCTGGTCGATGGATTGACGGGCTGGTTGAACGCGATCACCACCGCCACGGCCGAGCTCGGCTCGCCATAGAGATTCAACGGAGCCCGGAAGCCTGGGACCGAGAGGACCGGTTCCAGATCGGCGTCCAGCTCGAAGTACACTCGCCTGTTCGGGTCTCCGCCGACCTCGAGGTGGGTCGCATCGTCATCCGTCGAGTGCCGGATCACCTGATGACGGAGCACCGGCCGCGGTGGCCCTGGAACCCGATCGAAGAACACGATCGCGGGCTGGCTCGAGGCCGGGGTCGAGAAATGGCGGACGTGCGTGTGCTCGAGGAAGTCGCCGTCCAGCGAACGGACCGTGTTCGTGGCTCCGCTGTCGCGTCCGACCACCCGGATCATGTAGCTGACGCCCCCGGGCTGAAGGCCCGCATCGGAGAAGTCATCCCGGGTTGGACAGGTGGGCTGGAAGACGAGGGTGAAGGGATGGCGGAGGAAGAAGGAGCCGGTCGCTGGCATGCCGCCCGACGACTGGATGCTGATCGTGTTCAGACCGACGCTCGAGAAATCGACCGCCTCGCTGAACAGGAACACGATCTCCCGGTTGATCTGCCAGACGGCTCCCTCCGGTACCGAGATCGAGAGCAGCTCGAACTCCGCGCCCTTCTCGAGCGGTGCCCCGTTCGACGTGGAATGGCGCTGCGTGAGCCCTGCGCCGTGGGAGGCGTGGGCCGCGAGGGCCACCGTCGTCGCCGTGAGAGCCCCTTTCACCAGGAAAGCATGCAGCTGGGACCGCTCGAACATCTTCTTCCTCCTGACGCCTTGCGACATGGGTCTCCACAACAGGATCAGCGCCCTAGCCAAGGGTGCAGGGTCGGTTGCACCTGGAGACCACGGAAATGCCGTCGAGAGAACTGCGGCCTTGCCACCGGCGCTCGACGAGGCTCGCGGCCGCGGTTGGATGGTCGAGGACCGCTCGCACGACCCTGCAGTCGGATAGGAGCGGGCTGGGCCGTCGCTTTTCGCACAGCCCCCCTTTCTTCACGGTCGGGCAAGCCGCGCAGCCCAGACGAATCGTATTGGCGATGGAACCTCCACGCCTCGGGCGGGCACAGTGCTAGCGCTAGCCCGACCCCTTCAGGTCGGACCACTCGAAGCCGGCCTGTGCCCGGCTCGGAAGAGACCCGGCTCGTTCGAGACTCGATGTCCCTGTCGCCCAGCCTTCCCGAGTCGAGCGCTTGGTCCGCTCCACGTCGGCTCGCCTTCCGCTTCTTGTTCGTCTACCTGCTGGCATACAGCTTTCCCTTCCCGCTCTCGGCGCTCCCGTACGGACCGAGCGCCGTCAACGCGTGGTCCAAGAGCGTGTGGGCGCCGTTCGTGCGGTGGTTCGGTGCCGCGGTCGTGCGGCTTCCGGAGGCGATCACCGTGCTCCCCAACGGCAGCGGTGATACGACCTTCAATTGGGTCGAGTTCGCGGCGTTCCTCGCGCTCGGCTGCGTCGGCGCGCTGATCTGGACTGCTCTGGGACGAAGCGCGAGCTCGCATCCGCGGCTCGCGGCCTTCTTGCGCGGGTACCTGCGCTACGTCCTCGCCGTGGCGATGCTCGGTTACGGGATGGCGAAGGTCGTACCGCAGCAGTTCTCGGCCCCGAGCCTCGATCGCCTCACGTCCACCTACGGTGAATCGCCGCCGATGGGGCTGCTGTGGACCCTCATGGGTGCGTCCAGCGCGTACCAGTTCTTCGCCGGAGCGATGGAGGTTCTGGCGGGCTTGCTGCTCTTGACGCGCCGCACCGCGGTCGTCGGCGCGCTCGTCGCGTGCGGCGTGTTGACGAACGTCGTGATGCTGAACTTCTGCTTCGACGTGCCGGTCAAGCTCCACTCGAGCCACTTGCTGCTCATGGCCGGGCTCATCGCGCTGCCCGACACTCGGCGCTTGTTCCAGGCCGTCGTCCTCGGGCGCGAGGTGCCGGCAGCCAACGTGAGCGAGGTTTTCGGCGCGCCGCGCGCGCGCCGAGTCGTGCGCCTCGCAACCGCCCTGTTCGTCATCTCGATCCTGTGGAGCGAGACAGGGGGCCTGCGCTCGGCGAAGACAAGGCTTTCGGTGGGCCGTCGATCCAAGGCCTGTGGCGCGTCGAGCGCTTCGAAAGGGACGGTGTCGAGGTGCCGCTGCTCGCTGACCGCCCCGAGCTGTGGCGGCGCGTCTCGATCTCGCCCTACGGCTGGATCACGATCCGGCGCATGGACGACGCATCGGAGCGCTTTCGCGGCGAAGTCGATGAGGCCGCGAGCACGCTGCTCTTGCGCATCCCCAGCAAAAACGATGTCGAGCCGCGCCACCTGATCTGGGCGCATCCCTCCCCCGACGTGCTGACGCTGGACGGGAGCGAAGCCGGTGTCCACTGCGACTGGGTCCTTCGGCGCGTGCCCGAAGGCTCGTTCCTGCTCACGAACCGTGGCTTCCACTGGGTGAACGAGGCCCCGCTGAACCGCTAGTTGTGCGGCCGCGCACCCTCCGGAGCGACACATCGACGGCTTGGCTCCGTTGATCGTTCGCGGCGGGGCTGCTAGCTTGTGCCGCATGCTCGCCCTGGTGCCTACCGAGCAACTTCCGCGCGGGCTCGTGCCGCTCGCGGATTCCCCGAGCTGACCCGAGACGAATGCCCGACGCGAAGACGACGCTCCTGATTCTGCTGGGGATCGTCGGGGTCGCGTTCAGCGCGTTCTGGCTGCGCGCGCTCGTCGCCGGCGCGTCGCGCGGCGAGCGCATCGCACCGGGCCCGTATGAGCTCGTGGTCGGCTTCCTCACCGACTTCTTCGACACGCTCGGCATCGGCTCGTTCGCGACGACGACCACTCTGTACCGCGCGCGCAAGACGATCGACGACCGCTTGCTGCCGGGCACGCTCAACGTCGGTCACACGCTGCCGACCATCGTCCAGGCGTTCATCTACACGCAAGTGATCGAGGTCGAGATGCGCACGCTGGTGCTGATGATCGGCGCGGCCGTGGCGGGCTCGCTCGTCGGCGCGCCGATCGTCGCGCGCTGGCCGCGGCGCAACATCCAGATCGGGCTCGGGCTCGCGTTGCTCGTGCTGTGCAGCGTCCTCGTGTACCGCCAGCTCTGGACCGAGCCGACCACCGGGGCGATCGGCCTGACGGGAACAATGCTGGCCGCGGGCGTGGGCGGGAACTTCGTGCTGGGCGCGCTGATGACCATCGGCGTGGGCTTGTATGCGCCGTGCCTGGTGATGGTGTCGATGCTGGGCATGAGCCCGGGCACCGGCTTCCCGATCATGATGGGCTCGTGCGCGTTCCTGATGCCGGCCGCGAGCGTGCCGTTCATCCGGCGCCAGAGCTATTCACCGCGCGCCGCGCTCGGACTGACGCTGGCCGGCATTCCCGCGGTCCTGATCGCGGCCTACATCGTCAAGAGCCTGCCGCTCGACACCGTCAAGTGGCTCGTCGCCGTCATCGTCGTGTACACCGCCGTGATGCTCTTGCGCGCGGCCTCTCGCGAGCCGCTCGCATCCGCGTCGAATCCGTCGGTCCCTGCCCAACGCACCTAACAGAGGCCCCTTCGAGGAGCACATGGCCAATCAACTGTTCGCGACCAAGCCCCTGAAGCTCCTGTTGGAGGAGGCCAAGGGCGAGAACCGCCTGCGGCGCGTGCTAGGCCCCGTGCAGCTCACCTCGCTCGGCGTCGGAGCGATCATCGGCGCTGGGATCTTCGTCGCGACGGGAGCCGCGGCCCACAACGTCGCCGGTCCGGCGCTGATGCTCTCGTACACCGTCGCGGGCATCACGTGCATCTTCGCGGCACTGTGCTACGCGGAGTTCGCGTCGATGGTGCCGGTGGCCGGGTCCGCCTACACGTACGCGTATGCGACGCTCGGTGAGATGCTCGCGTGGATCATCGGTTGGGACCTGGTGCTCGAGTACGCGGTCGGCTCGGCCACGGTCGCGAACGGATGGTCGGGCTACTTCCAAGCCGTCATGGCCAAGACCGGCTTCGTCTTGCCGCCCGCGCTCGCCGCGCCGCCGTGGGTGTACGAGAGCGGCCACTTCGTGGCCAAGGGCGGTTTCATCAACCTGCCGGCGGTCGTGATCGTCGCGATCGTGACGCTCGTGCTGGTCAAGGGGATCCAGGAGAGCGCGCGCTTCAACGCCACGATGGTGTTCGTCAAGCTTGCGGCGGTCGTGTTCGTGATCCTGGTCGGCTCGTTCTACGTCAACCCGGAGAACTGGAAGCCGTTCGCGCCGTTCGGGATGAGCGGCCTGAGCTTCTTCGGCATCCCGATCGCCGGACAAACCAACGCCGCGGGTGAACCGGTGGGCATGCTCGCGGGAGCGGCGATCATCTTCTTCGCGTACATCGGCTTCGACTCGGTCTCGACGCACGCCGAGGAGGCCAAGAACCCCAACCGCGACGTGCCGATCGCGATCGTGACCTCGCTGCTCGTGTGCACCGTGCTGTACATCGCCGTCGTCGCCGTGCTGACCGGCATGGTCAAGTACGACCAGATCGACGTGAACGCCGGGGTTTCGAGCGCTTTCAAGGCAAACGGGCTGCCGTGGGCCGAAGTGATCATCGCGTCGGCCGGCGTCGCGGGCATCACGTCCGTGCTCTTGGTGATGATGCTCTCCGCGCCGCGCGTGTTCTTGGCCATGGCGCGCGACGGGCTCGTGCCACAGAGCTTCTTCAGCGCGGTGCATCCGAAGTTCCGCACGCCCTACAAGAGCACGATCCTGATCGGCGTCTTCGTGGCGTTCATGGCCGGCTTCCTGCCGATCGACGCGCTGCTCCACCTGACCAACATCGGCACTCTGCTGGCGTTCGTGATCGTGTGCGCGGCCGTGCTGATCATGCGCAGGAAGCACCCCGAGGCCAATCGGCCGTTCCGCTGCCCGCTGGTTCCAATCGTGCCCACGCTCGGGATCCTGTGCTGCCTGATGCTGATGTTCTCGCTGCCCGCGGCGAACTGGTGGCGACTGGGCGCGTGGCTCGCGCTCGGCTTCGTCATCTACTTCGCGTACGGCCGACACCACAGCGTCATGGCGCGCATCCGCGCGGGCGAGCAGCGCTGAGACTCGTCGAGAGTTCCCAGCGCGACCCTGGGCGCGGACCCCGAGTGCTCCACTGAGCGGGAGTCGAACTCATGCAACCCGTGGCGATCGTGCTGGGTATCGCGATCCTGATGGTCCTGGCCGAGCGCCTGGCCGCGGGCCGCCGCTGGCCGCTCGTGCGCGGCTGGTGGCTGCGCGCCGGGCTCGCGAACGCCTTCCAGGTCGGCGCGGTCTGGCTTGCCGGACGTGCTTGGGATCCATGGCTCGTCGCGCACCGACCTTGGTCCGTGGAGCGCCTCGGGACTCTCGGCGCCGCCGCGCTCGGCTACCTCGTGATCACCTTCGTGTATTACTGGTGGCATCGCTGGCGGCACGAGTCCGAGCTCCTGTGGCGCGTCTTCCACCAGCTGCACCACAGCCCGCAGCGCATCGAGGTGATCACGAGCTTCTACAAGCATCCGGCCGAGCTGCTCGCGAACGGCGTGCTCTCCAGCGCGATCCTCTACCTGCTCGTTGGCGTGACGCCGGCGGCCGCCGCGTTGGCGGTCACTGCCACCGGCGTGGCCGAGCTCTTCTACCACTGGAACGTGCGCACGCCGCACTGGCTGGGGTTCTTGATCCAGCGGCCGGAGAGCCACTGCATCCACCACGAAGAGGCCTTCCACCGTCAGAACTTCGGCGACGTGCCGCTGTGGGACTGGCTGTTCGGGACGCTCGAGAACCCGCGCGCATGGCCGCGCCCGGATGGTGACCCCGCGCGGCGCGCGGGCGAGGGACGCTGCGGCTTCGGCGACAAGGAGCACGCGCTCGGAGCCCTGCTGCGCGGCCAGGACGTGGCACGCTCGTGAGCGCGACTCGCCGGCCCCTGCTCGCCTCTCTAGGGGATCGTCCGAGCGTGACCCGTGCGCTGGCCTGGCTCCTGATCGGCATCGGGAGTTTGCAGATGACGGGCTACGTCTTGTCGAAGCTCGGCCAGACGCTCGGAGCGCAGCCACTCGCGCGCGCGGGCGACGGCCTGCGCGCGTTCGGCATGGCGAGCGCCGCCAGTCCGTTCCCGAAGGTGTTCAGCAACGCCGAAGGACTCGACACCTTCGCGAGTCGTTTCGCGCTCGCCTGGGAAGAGCCCGGCGGCACGCAGCGCGTGACGCTGACGAGTGAGCTCTACGCGCGCCTCCGCGGTCCCTACTGGCGGCGCAACGTCTTCGGCGCGGCCATCGCCTACGGCCCTGTCATGGAACGCAACGCGGTGATGGCGCCGCTGCTCGCGAATGTGCTGCGTTACGGGCTCGGCGAGCCGGGGCCGCTGCTCGGCGAGTTCGGCCTCGATGCTTCCAGGCGTCTCGGCCCGCTACGTATCGAGTATCGAGCGCCGGAGAGCGACGCGCCCTTCCACGTGCTCGAGGTGGCGCCGTGAGCGCGGGCGCGTGGCCCGCGCGCGGCCCGAGCGGCGGCCAATACAGCTTGGCGCGCGCGTTTCTCGGACTCTACCTCGCGCTGCACTTCGCCCAGCTCGTGCCCTGGAGCGTCGAGCTCTTCGGCGCGCGCGGGATGGTCGCAGACTGGTCGAGCCCGTTCTTCCGCCTCGTCCCGAACCTGTTCGCCATCTCGAGTGCACCGCTCTTCGTGCAGTCGGTGTGCGTCGCGGCCGTGCTCCTGGCGCTCTTGCTCGCGCTCGGAACCTGGGACCGGCTCGCGGCGCTCGCCCTGGCCTGGATCTGGGCCAGCGCCCTCGGTCGCAACCCGTTGCTCTCCAACCCGGGCTTGCCCTACGTGGGTTGGATCCTGTGCGCGCACGCGCTCGCGCCCGGCAAGCCCTACGGTTCGCTGGCCGCGCGCGGGCGCATCGATCCGGGCGCGGACTGGCATTACCCGCGGCTCCTGTTCCTCGGCGCCTGGGGCTTGCTCGCCGCCGGCTACACACTCAGCGGCCTCGACAAGCTCCTCACGAGCCCGCACTGGCGCGACGGCAGCGCCATGCGACTCGTGCTCGAGAATCCGCTCGCGCGTCCGACCGTGCTGCGCGAGTTCCTGCTCGGCCTGCCGCCGGAGCTGCTCACATGCCTCTCTTACGGCGCGCTCGCGGCCGAGATCCTGTTCGCGCCGCTCGCGCTCTTCCGCCGCACGCGTCCATGGGCCTGGCTCGCGCTCCTGGCGATGCACCTCTCGTTGTTGGTGCTGCTCGACTTCATGGACCTCACGCTCGGGATGATCGTGATCCACCTCTTCACCTTCGATCCCGCCTGGTTGCCGGCGGGGCGGCCCGACGGACAGGCCGCTTCCGCCGAGCACGAGTTCGTCTTCTACGACGGTCACTGCGGCCTCTGTCACGGGTTCGTGCGCTTCGTCCTGGCGGAGGACGAGCGCGGGCTGTTCCGCTTCGCGCCGCTGCAAGGCGAGCACATCGCCACCCTTCTGGACGGCGCGCGGCGCGCGGCGCTACCCGACAGCATCGCCGTGCTGCGCAGCGATGGGACCGTGCTGACGAAGTCCGCAGCCGTCGCGCACCTCCTCGCGCGCCTCGGCGGGCCATGGCGCGTGTGCTCGTTCGTCCTGCGCGCCTTGCCACGACCGCTGCGCGACTTCGGCTACGAGCGCGTGGCCGCGATCCGCACGCGCCTGTTCGCGCGGCCTGCACAGGCCTGCCCGTTGCTCCCTGCTCGGCTGCGCGGACGCTTCGTCGCGTAGAGCGCGGGCCCGCGACGTAGACTGGCCGCGTGGTCGCTCCCGAGCCCGCCTCCGACCCCTCGGCCGCGTTGCTCGCGCGCTGGCAAGACGCGGGTGATCGCGAGGCGCTCGACCAGCTCCTGCGCATCGAGGTCGAGCTCTTGAAGCACCGATTGCGCGCCAAGCAGGGCGGGCGGCTCTCGCCTTCGCTCAGCGCGAGTGACGTGGCGCAGGAAGCGGTGCTCCGTCTCGTCAAGGTGCGCACCGCGCCCAGCTTCGTCCACCCGGCCGCGCTGCGCGCCTACCTGTGGAAGTCGGCCCTGCACCTGCTCGCCGGACACTTCGAGCGCGCCGGCGCGAACCTCGAACGCCTGGACGAGCGCGCCTCGCGCGGCGCCAGCGCGGCCCTGGCCACGAGCGGTGGCTTGAGCGCGGTCGAGGACGACGAGCGCACGCTCGCCATCGAGCTCACGCTGCACCTGCTCGAGCCCGACGAGCGCCGCATCCTCACGCTGGTCTACTTCGACGAGCTCTCGCTGGAGGACGCCGCCACGCGCCTCACGATCTCGCACGAAGCCGCGAAGAAGCGCCTGCAACGCGCGCGCACGCGCCTGGCGGTAAAGCTCGGCGCCTGGAGCGAGCTCGTGGCGTGACTCAGCGCCCGGCGATCCGCGCCACCAGATGAGGAGTGGCTCGCGGACGAGTAGGATTTCGCGTCCATGCCGCTCGCAGCAGGTAGAAAGCTTTCGTTCTACGAGATTCTTGCGCCGCTCGGCGCGGGCGCGATGGGGGAGGTGTATCGAGCGCGCGACACGAGGCTCGGCCGCGAGGTCGCGATCAAGGTGCTGCCGGAGCACTTCGCGGAGGACGAGGAGCGCCTGAAGCGTTTCGAGCGCGAGGCGAAGACGCTCGCATCGCTCAATCATCCGAACGTGGCGCAGATTTACGGCGTCGACCAGGTCGGCGACACGTGCTTCCTCGTGCTCGAGCTTGTGCCGGGCGAGTCGCTCGACGAGCGCTTGAAGCGCGGACCGCTGCCGCTCGACGAAGCGCTCGACGTGTGCCGACAGATCGCCGAGGGACTCGAGGCCGCGCACGAAGCGGGCATGATCCACCGCGACCTCAAGCCCGCGAACGTCCGCATCACGCCCGAAGGCAAGGTCAAGGTGCTCGACTTTGGCCTGGCGAAGCCCGCGATCGAGGGCCGGAGCGGCTCGTCGGCCGACAGCGTGCTCTCGACCGAAATGGGCCGGCTGCTCGGCACGCCGACCTACATGGCGCCCGAGCAGGCGCGCGGGAAAGCGATCGACAAGCGCGTCGACATCTGGGCCTTCGGCTGCGTGCTGTACGAGTGCCTCACTGCGAAGCGCCTGTTCGACGGCGAGACGCTGACCGACGTGCTGACGACCGTGTTGCACGAGGAGCTGGACCTAGCGACGCTCCCCGCCGGCGTTCCCGCGCGTGTCCGTGAATTGCTCGTGCGCTGCCTGGCGAAGGATCCGCGCCACCGCTTGCGCGACATCGGCGACGCACGGCTCGTGCTCGAGCGCTCAGGCGTCCTCGAGGAGCGCCTCGAGAGCGGCGTGCGCAGTTCCGTGCTCGGACACGCGCTCCCATGGAGTGTCTGTGCACTGCTCACCCTCTTGCTCATCCTCGTGTCGCTGCAGGCCTTCGGCTTGCTGGAGCTGTGGTCGCCCGCCGTCGCACCCGCTTCCACGCAGGGCGCCTTGCACGTCAGCCTCTCGTTGCCCGCGGGTGACGAGGTGGGGAATCTCGCGGAACTGCCACTGGCGATTTCGCCCGACGGCACGCAGGTCGTGTACGTCGGCATGCGGAGCAACAAGGTGCAGCTCTACCTTCGTCCACTGGCCCTTGCCGAGCCCACGCCGATTGCCGGGACGGAGGGGGCGAAGAGCCCGTTCTTCTCTCCCGACAGCCGTTGGATCGGCTTCTTCGCGCAGGGCAAGCTGAAGAAGGTGACGGTCGGCGGCACGGCGCTTCAGGTGCTCGCGGACGCGCCCTCCGCGCGCGGCGGGTGCTGGGGCCCGGATGACACCCTTTACTTCGCTCCGACCAATGTGTCCGGGCTCTGGAGGGTACCCGCGTTGGGAGGTCCGGCGACGGAGCTGACTCGGCTCGAGCGTGGGTCCAGCGAGATCAGCCATCGCTGGCCTCACGTCCTGCCCGACGGGAAGACGCTGCTCTTCTCGATCTGGACCGGGCCCGGGCCGGACGAACAACACATCGTCCGGCAGTCGCTCGCGGCGGGCGGCGAACGCCACGTGCTCGTTCCGGGTGGGGACGCCGCGCGGTTTCTGTCGCCCGGTTATCTGCTGTACGGCCGCCTGGATGGGCTCTTCGCCGTGCCATGGGTGCCATCACAGATCGATCTCGAGGGCGCCGTGCCCCTCGCGATGCCGGAGCTCCCGCGCGAAGACGGCGAGGGCGTCTCGGCCTGCGTTCTCTCGACGGGGGGCACCCTTGCGTACTTGCCCGGCGGCCCGGCGCGCCGTGCGCAGCGCCTGGTATGGGTCGATCGTACCGGCGTGGCGGTGCCTCTCCCGCTGCCGGAACGCGACTACCGCAGCGTCGTGATTTCGCCGGACGGCCGCCAGGTGATCGTGCAGATCGAGGAAGGCATGGTCGGCCTGTGGCTCTATGACTTCGCGCGCCAGACAATGACGCCCTTCGCGACGAGCGGCGGCAGCAGCCAAGCACCCGTCTGGACGCCCGATGGCAAGCGCGTCATCTATCGTGGAACGAGAGCCGGCTTCCGGAATCTATTCTGGAAGTCCGCCGACGGCACGGGAGAAGAGGAACGGCTGACGACGAAGGCGGACGTGGTGCAGACGCCGACGTCCGTGTCACCCGATGGCCGCTGGCTGGTGTTCGACGAAGGCGGGGGTGCACAAGCGGATACCGAGATGTGGATGGTGCCTCTGGACGGCGAGCGCTCCCCCAATGGTTCGGGGCGTACTGAGCCCGTCGAAGGGCACACGCCTCTGCTCCTGGTGCAGGGGACAGACGGGCAGGTCGCGCCGGATGGAAAATGGATCGCGTACCAATCGCTCGTGTCCGGGCGGGACGAGATCTACGTGCAGCCGTTCCCCGGTCCGGGGCCGCGTCAGCCGATCTCCACGGGTGGCGCACAGTCCCCACTCTGGTCGCGCGACGGCAGCGAGCTGTTCTTCACGACTCTCGACGAGCTGCTGGCCGTGGACATCACGACCACGCCGACGTTCTCGGCCGGCGCCCCGCACGTCGTGTTCGAGGGTCGCTACCGCGACAGCGACAACGGCAACACACCCTATGACGTTTCGGCCGACGGGCGGCGCTTCCTGCGCGTCCAGCAGGTGCAGCCCGACCGGGCCGTGACCCACATCGACGTCGTGCTGAACTGGCTCGCGGAAGTGGAGCAAGCCGCGGCGGGGAAGTGAGGGCGGAAGAGCGCTGGTACATCCACTTCACGTTCGGGCGGACCTTCGAGCCTTTCGCATCCGGAGCGCGCGAATGAACTGCACCTGGCTCTGCTAGGCTCGTCGTCCTCGGCGCGGTGGCCGATTGCAGCGCGCGCGCACGCGTCTGGCGGGAAAGCTCGGCGCCTGGAGCGAGTTCGTGGCGTGATTCAGCGCCGGGCGGCGCGCGCGACGAGTCGGAAGCCGTAGATGCCGTCGGCGGCGGTGGGCTCCTGCGAAGCGCGCGAGGCGGCGCGGAAGAAGGCCGGGAAGGTGAAGTTCCAGGCGCCGCCGCGCAGCGACTTGGCGCCCTGGCGGTCCCAGTCGTCGGCGCACCATTCCCACAGGCTCCCGGAGAGGTCGAACGCGCCGCAGGGTGATTCGTCGATCGGGAAGCTCAGGTAGGGCTCGAGCAGAATCTGCTCGCGCGCGAAGAGGCCTTTCACCCAGCGCGGGACGAAGCGATTGCCGAGGGGATAGGCGCGCCGGTCGGCGC
>JABFRZ010000329.1 GCA_013140785.1 Planctomycetota bacterium
GACCGAACGTGCCACGCGCGCCAGCCAGCGCCGCAACCCGCGCACGGCCCGCGTGCGCGGCGGACGCTCGTGGGCCAGGATCCAGGTCTCCTGCACCACGTCCTCCGCCAGACCCGCATCGTTCACGAGCTGCCGGGCGAGGGCCCGCACCCACTCGAGCTCGGCCAGGAGGCGCTCGTCGGAGAACGACGTCGAATGTTCCATGCGCGGGGACTGGAGAGGGTGAGGGGACTAGCGTGACGGGCTTGCCGGAGTTTCCGGCTCTCCGTGGTCACGGAGCCTCCGCTTCATGCTCGCATCCTCACGCTTTCCTGCGAGAGTTCCCGGGGCCGAGAGGAACAAGGACCCCCGCCCCGAAGGGATCACCCGTGCGCCTCGTGCGCGCCACCCGCAGGGACACCCGGATCGAGACGTCGCGCCGTGACCCAGCGGTTCCATTTCCAGCGGCTCCCCGGATCAGCGCTTTGACCACAACCAGGCCCTGGTAGACCACGCGCGCATCGCACTCGAGCGTTCCGAGTTCCGAGAGCGCGGCCGGGGCTCGACTGCGGCCTACCTGCAGCGCATCGCGTGTGGCGGACAGACCACCGCTCTTCTTGCCAGGCCATGCAGAAGCCAGGCGCTCACTGCAGGCGACGACACCGTGAGCGTGGCGCGAAAGCGCGCTCGAGGCGCTGCGCGGGTCCAACCTGTAGCGCGACGCGTCAGTCCTGTGCAAGCGGCGCCGAATCGGAGCGCACGCCCTGTCGCGCCCGTCCGGGAGTCTCGCATCCTGGCCGGCATGTCGCCGCTCCTCGCCATCGGCATCTTGACGAGCGCCTGGCTGCAGACGGCAGACGCGGCGCGTGCGCCGGTCGAGCTCCCCGCCGCGAAGCTCGCCGCGTTGCAGTCTGCACTCGAACGGCTGGCCGAGCAGTTCCACATCCCCGGCATGTCGGCCGCGCTCGTACACCGGCGCGCGCTCGCGTGGAGCCACGGCTTCGGCTACGCGGACCTCGAGCAGAGCGTGTGGGCGACGCCCGAGACGCGCTATCGCCTGGCTTCGGTGTCGAAGCCTTTCGCGGCCGTGTTGACTCTGCAGCTCGTCGAGGAGGGCAAGCTCTCGCTCGACGCGCCGCTGAAGGACTTCTGGATCCCGCGCTGGTTCGCGCCCGATCCCGCGCGCTACCGCGAGCAGCCGATCCTGTTGCGGCATGTGCTCAGCCACACCAGCGAGGGCGTGCCCGGCGAGGCCTACTCCTACAGCGGCAACATCTACAGCGACCTCACCTGGGTGCTGGAGGAGGTGACGCACAGCGCCTACCCGCGTCTTCTGCAGGAGCGCGTCTTCGAGCGCGCCGGCATGGAGCGCTCCGTCCCCGGCCACGTGCGTCCCGGCACGACCGAGCTCGCGGAGCTCGCCAAGCCTTATCGCTGGGACGGCACCGGCCACGTACGCGGGACGTGGCAGATGATGGATCCAGATCCGGCGCTCGACCTCACGGAGTTCGCTCCGGTGCTGCGCATGCCGGAGGAGATGCAGGCGCAGCGGAGGGAGCTCCTGGGCGAGGGCTTCCTGCACCTGAACGCCGTTTGCGCGGCGGGCGAGGCGACGAGCACGGTGCTCGACCTGGCCAAGTTCGACATCGCGCTCGACGAAGGTCGCCTGATCGACGCGGCCAGCCGCGAGCGCATGTGGACGCCGACGGTCTCGAACTCCGGCAAGACGCTGCCCTACGCGCTCGGCTGGTTCGTGGAGGAGATCGCCGGCCGCAAGGTGATGTGGCACTACGGCTGGTTGCCGCCCACGGTGTCGGCGCTCTACGTCAAGGTGCCGGAAGCGGAGCTGAGCTTCATCCTGCTGGCGAACAACGACAAGCTGAGCGACGGCTTCTCCTGGACGGCCCAGGGCGTGCGCGCCTCACCGTTCGCGCGTGCGTTTCTGGGGACGTTCGGGTTGCTGCCGAAATGAAGGCCCGGGCTCGAGCGCTCGTGGCGCTCTTCCCGGGGCTGGAGATCCTGGTCTCGAGTGCGCCGGGCTCGGATCCGACTCAAGGCCCGGGCGCTGCTCGGCCCTTGGGCCTGGGCTCCGGCAGGTAGATCTGCACGTCCCCGCCGCCGACGGGGGGCTGGTTCAGGCGGACCGGGCTGCTGGAGCGATCGATGGGCACGCTGAAGAGCTCGAAGACCTCGTTCGCGAATGGATCGGCCATGTAGATCACGCGCTTGCCGTCCCAGCTCAGGCGGAAGGACAACACATCGCCCGTGCTGGTCAGGGGATCGTTCAGCCTCACGTACGGTTGGCTGCCGTCGAGGAGGGCGCTGTAGATCCCGTACACCTCGTCGGCATCGAGGTCGGCGCGGAATACGACGCGCGTGCCGTCCGGCGTGATCACGATCGGAGGAGCGGGGGTCGGGTCGGACGGGGAGAGCGGGGGCATGGCGTCGTCCACGCCTTGCAACGGAGGCGGGTCGCCGATCAGCGAGTGGGGATCGAACGGCCTCTGGAGCGAGAACAGCCGCCGGGTGCCAGCGTTGAAGGTCACGTAGACGAGACCCGTGCTGCCCGGGATGACGTCGATCAAGTGGATCGGGTCCGTGCTCGGCGCCAGGATCCTCTCCGTCTGGGAGCCGTCGAGAGCGGCCATGAACAAGCCGTAGGGGCCCGTTGTGAAAGGGCCCGAGGCGCCGGCACTGGTCGCGAACACCGCGTGCTGGCTGGCCGGCAGGATGCGAAGGCCGCGGGAGTCCACGTACCCGCTCCGCGGGGCGAGGTTCACGCGCTCGCTTCCGTCCAGGCGGATGGACTGCAGCTTCGGGATCCCACCGAAGGCCCCACTCTCGAAGAAGAGCATGCGCTCGCCGTTCGGCGCGGAGGGGGCGACCCCGAATCGGTTTTCGTTGAACCGGACCGGAGGCGTGCTCCCGTCGAGCGGGACGCCGTAGAGGTCGATCACGAGGGACGAGTCGTCGTCGTCCGCCGTGACGTAGATCACGTGCGCGTCATCCGGAGAGAGCTCGACCCTCAAGAAGTAGGTTTCGAAGCCCGCGGGCTCACCCGAGTCGCCCAGGAGGAGCGGGGCTGACCGCCGCCGGTCGGCACGACGTACAGGAGCTCCTTCCCGAAGAAGAAGACGGTGAAGACCGCCTTGGAGCCGTCGCGGCTCAGCGCGGCGAGTTTGTGCACGTTCAGGCCGGGCGTGAGCGACCTTGAAGGGGCGCTGCCGTCGAGGGGCACGGAGTACAGCTCGTAGCGGTTGTCGATGGTCTCGTCCGCTCGGTAGACGACGCGTTTTCGCCCCGCGAGGAAGGCGCTCACGTCGCCTCCCGCCACCAGCGGGCCGTTCAGCCTCACGGGCGGCGCGCGGCCGAAGTTCGGCACGCTGAACAGCTCGAAGACGTCGTTGGCGAGCTGGTCCGCGATGTAGAGCACGCGGTCGCCGGCGACCTGATCGAACTGGGCACCGCCCGAGAACGGGCCACTGCTCGAGAAGATCACGTCGCCCCCGGCCGGCAGCGGCAGGTTCAGTCGCACGGCCGCGGCGCTCCCGTCGATGGGAGCGCCGTACAGCTCGAAGACGTCGTTCACGGCCTCGTCGGAGACGTAGGCCACGCGTTCGTCGAGCGCTCGCACGGAGCCGGCGGGCGTGACCGACTGGGCGGTCTGGGCCGCGAGCGGCACACCGGCGATGCCTGCGGCGAGGGGAAGGAGACGGATTAAAAAGGACCGAGCACAAATCTCCATGGAGACTCCTGCAAGCCGACCTTTCGGGTGACGCTCAGGCTCCAGCATACGACCAAACGGCGCCACGGCCGGTGCCAACACCCCCGCGAACAAGTCAAGAGAAAGGCCCGCGGCCGAGGCGCCAGCACCGCGAGCCTGGCGATGTTGTCGAGGGGGTCGAGAACGAGGGCTCTTCGGTTGCCGTCCTTCGTGGCACGGGTTCATCTCACCCAGGGTCGGACGAGCTCTGGACCGTCTACTCCGACGAACGGATACTCCGGCGCATGAATCAAGCCCGACTCACGCAACTGCTCCGCTCCTCCGCCGCCCTCCTCCTCGTTGCGCTCTCGGCTTGCAAGTCGATGTGCGGCGAGAGCAACGCGTGTGCGCCGAGCCTCACTCGGGCGGATCGCGAGGCGATCGCCGTGAACTCCGAGACCTGGTTGAAGGCCGTGCGCGCGAGCGACTGGAAGGCGGTCGCAGCGACCTACACGCAGGACGCGATGCTCCTGCCTCCGAACATGCCCGCGGTCTCCGGGCGCGACGCGATCCTCGCGTTCTTCACGCAGTTCCCGCCGATCGTGTCCATGGAGGTCGCCGACGTCGAGATGGACGGCTGCGGCACCGCCGCCTACGTGCGCGGCACCTACCGCATGACGGTCGCGCCCCCGGGCGCCGGCACCCTCCAGGAGACGGGCAAGTACATCGAGATCCGCCGCAAGGGGGCCGACGGGCGCTGGCTCAAGTCGCGCGACATGTTCAGCTCGGACGAACCGGCGCCGCATTGAGCGCGAGCGCGCGCGCGAACCGTCTGGCAGGAGCCTGGCTGGGCCGGTGAGTAGGCCATTGGGAACGCCGTCGCGCTTGGCCGTCGTGCTCGTGCTCGCGGCGGCTTTCCGGATCGCGAACCTGAGCGCGATCGCGCCTCATCCACTGGCCGAGTACCAGACGACCTGGGCCCAGAGCGACATGGCGGTCAACGTGTCCTGGGCCGACGTCATTCGTGGCGGCGACGTGCTCTGCCGCGAGACGGTTCACCCCTTCTATCCCTTCCACGAATCGATCGCGCCGCGCGAGACGTGGGAGCGTTGGTGGGGTGGCGCGCGCGTGTTCCAGCAGGCTCCGCTCTACGCGTACTTGCTGGCTGGCGTGCGCGCGCTCGGTGGGAACAGCTTCTGGGCCATGGCGATCGGTCATATGCTCCTCGGCCTGGCGAGCGTCGCGCTCGTGTTCCTCGTGGCGGCGCGGACCTTCGGCGCCGGGATCGCGACCCTCGCGGCGATTGGCGCGGCGATCTACGGGCCGCTCGTGTTTCACGAAGCGGTGTGGCTGCGCGACACGCTCGCCGTGACGACCTCGCTGCTGGCTCTGTGGACGCTGGGGCGCGCTCCGGAGGGTGGTCTCGGGCGCTGGCTGGCGGCGGGCCTCGCCCTGGCAGCCGCGTTGCTCGCGCGCGAGACGGCGCTCCTGTTCGCGCCTCTCGCCGCGTTGTGGGC
>JABFRZ010000522.1 GCA_013140785.1 Planctomycetota bacterium
GGGGTGGTTGGTCCCGCGGGGCCTGCTCCCGGTCCCGTTCCGCCACCGCCGCCGGCCCCACCGCCGCCCGGCGGAACCGTATCGCCTGGACCGCGATATGTACCACCATGCGCGTGAGACGGAACCTGGAGGCCGATCAGGCCTCCAGCGAGAACGGCGGCGGCGAGTACGAACTTGTTCATGGTAGATGTGTTTCTTGAGGGGCCAACACGTAGAGAAGAGCGGAAGAGCATCGTCCCTCGGAAGCAAAATGCGGACCAAGGGAGCTGGGGAACCTTGCTGGTCTTCAACGCCGGACAGGATAGCAACCGCAGAAGTGCGCCTGCGCTTGCAGTCCCTGGGATCCCAGGCGGAAGCCCCCAGCCCCGCTCGCGACCAGAGCGGGCCTCCGTGGCTTCACGTTTCGTGCTCGTAGCGCCGACTTCCATTGCAAGCGTCCGGGTGCGCCTGGCGGAAAGGTGAAGTAACTATAACTACTCGGTCTTGGGTTTGGCGTCTTGCGGAAGTGACTCGGTCCCGACTTCATCATCAGGGGAGGAAGGGGCCTCGACACTCTCTTGTTCGTTTGTGGCGGCTGTGCCCAGGCCCTCGACCAGGTCGTCGAGCCCCGCGTCGCCCGCGCCCATCCCCGTGGGCTCAGCCAAGAGGTCCTTCATGCGGCGCGTGAGCGTCTCGGCCTTGTAGGAGCTGATCTCAAAGGCCCATAGCACGAGGCGCTGGTTTAGCTCTTCGGCCTCCTTGCCCACGTCCCCCTCATCTTCGGTCTCTCGCGGAGGCGCGGGCCCCGCCTCACTCTCCCCGCGCGCGCCTGTCGGGCTCTCAGCAGGTTGGGCGGGGGACTCGTGCCGAGGTGCGAAGTTGGAGGCGATTCGAATCCAGGTCTTGCCCTCGACCTTTGCGATCTCGGCCACCACCTCCAGCCCGTCTACGCAGCGGAATCGAGTTCTTGCCACGGGCTCCTTGCTGAAGTCGATCTCTCCAGCCGGGCGCACGTCGTCGAGCTGTAGGCCTGCCAGGGCCTGAGCCACCCCATTCGCGACGCCCTCGTATCGCTCGCTCTGGCCTGGAGGCATGTTCTGGACGACGAACTTCGTGTGGTCCGAAGCCGAGCGGCCTACCTCGACGAGTTCACCGTCGGCGTGCTCGATCGAGACCTTCTGTACGCGCTCAATGGCTAGGTCGATTAACTTCGCATCGATCCACCGCTTTGCCTCGGGATCGACTGCCAGGGGCTGACGCGGGGCGCACAAGTAGACCTGATCGTCGTCGGCCCGACGCACATAGACCTTGGACTTGCTTCCCCGCCACTCTGACTTGCCGACAACCAGCGAAACCACCTCTTTGCCGCTTGAGTCCATGAAGGTGAGCAGGCCCGGCTCATCTTCTTTCGTACCGTCGCTGGAGGTCGCGGGCCACTCGAGCCCGAGCCTGGCGTGGTTCTCCCTTTTCTTCGTCTTCACTTCCTCGATCTCGAGGTCAGCGACACTCAGGGCGAGCTCCTTCACCCTCTCAAAGAGGGCTGGATACCCTCCGCGGTCTGCGAGCTTCCACTGACCGCCGTCGCGCTTCAGCGTGGCGCTTTTCCCGCCCTTGTCCAGGCGCACTTCGGACAGGTCGTTGATGCGCTCGGCCATCTCCGGGAAAAGCCGGGAAGGCCCAGCCTGCAAGCCGGACGCAGCTCCGCCGCGCAGGGCAAGAAACGCAGCTCCCATGGCCCCGAAGGTGAAGATCGACAGGACCAAGACGTGATTCTGTTTCATGGAGGTCTCCGGGCGAGCGGCTCGCAAGCTACCGTTGCCGGCGTTGTTGTGCACGCCATCCGCCAAGGAGCAGGGCGGTCGCGCACACCAGGGCCGGCACGAGCCCGATGTTCAGCCACTTGAGGCTGGCGCCGAGGCGCTCGATGTCCCTGTGGAGCTGGTGCCGTACCTCGCGCAGGTCACGGCGGGTTTGCAGGAATTTCTCGCGGACCGTCGCCTCCTCCTTCCGTTGTTCGGCGGTGACGAGTTCTTCGCTGCCCTCGCTCTTGGCTTTCTGCAGCTCCTTGAGCCTGCGCTCGGCGTCCTGCAGCTCTCGCTCCAGCTCCTCCTGGCGAGCGAGAGAACGCTGGTCGGCATCGCGCTTGATCTCCTGCACGCGCTCGAACGGGCGCGAGGTCTTGCCGCGCGTACGAATGCCGAGCAGGTCCTGGCCACCGCTTGCGCTCTCGATCGAGTTCTTGAGAAGGTCCACGTTCTCCGAGATGGGCTGTACAAGCACGCTCGATCCGATTCGAATCTCGCGCATCCACCAGCGATCGTGCAGAAGATCGGCGTCGGAGAAGACAACCAAGTTGAGCGGTCGAGCCGAGTCCTTCAGGCCTGGGCTCTTCTCGGTGGTCTGGCCGTCGTCAGCCCCTTCCGTGGCTCCGTCGGCAGGTCCTTCTTCGGGCATCGGCTCCTCCACCGCTCCCGGCTTGCCAGCGGGGAAGGCTGTCTGCACATTCCCGGTGACGCGCGCTCCCAAAGTGAGCCGCTTGTAGTCCGGGACGAAGCTTGCGAGCAACTGCTGCGGCTCCGGCATGAACTGGAACTGCGCACTATCTAGCTCCTTGGCTTCCTCGCTCGTCTCGAGGATGGGGGTGAACGTCGTGGTTCCCTCCGCGAGCTTGCGCAGCGAGCCGGGCGTCACGGTCAGGAGCCCGACCTTCCCGAGCAGGCGCGTGATGGGGTCCCCGCGACTGGCCTCGTCCTCGCCGAGTTGCAGCAGGAACACCACGGGCAGCTCGGATTGCGAACGCCCGTCGCGTGCTCGCACGGTCTGGCGCACGCCAAGTTTCCTGTCGCAGGCGACCTGGTTCTTCGCGAGCTCGAAGCCCCAGGCCCTGAAGAGCTTCTCCATGTCGGAGTCCTTCTTGGCCGTGAAGCGTGACATTGGATTTGTCGGGTCGTCCGAGGCCCCGGGATCGACGTCGCACTGAGGGTCCACGAAGACAATCAGCGGCTTGCCGGCAAGGGCCCACTGATCGATCTGGTAGAGGGTCTCTTCGCCGAAGCCGCGCGGGTGGATGACCAGCAGCACGTCGATCTTCGCGAGATCCGCGTCCGTGGTGGGCAGCACTTCGACCTCGAAGAAGGCGCGCAGCTCCTCGAGGATGCGCCAAGCGGGTTCGCCCTGCTGGCCGAACATCGGATTGCCGCCACTGCCCTCGAGCGGCAGCGCAGTGAGGATCCCAACCCTCTTCTTGTTGGGGTGGGCTAGGGTCCAGACGAGCTTGGACAGGTCGTATTCGAGGGTGCGCTGCGTGTCCGGATCGAGCGCGAAGAACGGTATGGCCTCGCTGTCGTCCGTCGCGTTCGTCCCAACCAAGCCGAAGTACAGGACATCGCCGGAGGGCAAGGTCACACCCTGGACACCGCGCTCGACCGCGAGGTCCTCCTCCTCAGAGAAGGGCTCGGGATCAATCACGCTGAGCAGGAGACTGCCGCCCGAAGCTCGCTGGTACTCGCGCAGAATGCCCAGCACGCGATCCGCGTACTCGAGCAAGTCCGGGTGGTTCCGCGCCACGCTGCGGGTGAGGTAGAAGTAGAGGTTGATGGGCTCCTCGAGCCCCTTGGCGATGCTCTTCGAGCCCTCGTCGAGCGTGAAGACCTTGTCCTCTGTGAGGTCCAGGCGCATGGGACGCAGTGTGATGTTGGCCGCGATGTTGATCGCGAAGAACAACACCAACGCCAGACCGGCGACGACCCATGTCAAGTTGCGCTTGTTCAAGGCAAGTCCTCCTGTGGCTAGTCGGCCTTCTTGAGTTCGAGCAGGAGCGTGTTCGCGTACAGCGCCAGCCCGATCAAGGAAGCAAAGAACACCAGATCGCGGGCCTCGATCAGCCCCTTCGCGAGCCCGTCGAAGTGCGTCAGGAAGCTGAACGACGCGATGGCTTCGATCACGGCCGCGGGCAGCCAGCCGCTGAAGATCCCGATGACCGGCGTGAAGCCCGTCATCAGGAAGACCAGACAGATCGAGACCGACAGCACGAAGGCTATAACCTGGTTCTTGGTCAGGGCCGACACGCACGAGCCTATGGCCAGGAAACCTCCGGACATGAGCAGACTCCCGAGGAAGCCCGCCGCGATCGTGCCGTTGTCCGGATCGCCCAGATAGTTGACCGTGATCCACATCGGAAAGGTCAGGGCCAGGGCAACGCCCGCGAACAGCCAGGCGGCCAGAAACTTCCCGAGCACGGCCTGAGGCAGGGTGATCGGCAGTGTCATCAGCAGCTCGATGGTGCCCTGCTTGCGCTCCTCAGCCCACAGGCGCATGGAGAGAGCTGGGATCAGGAAGAGGTAGAGCCACGGATGCCAGTTGAAGAACCCCGACAGCGTCGCCTGACCGTTGCCGTCGTTGTAGAAGTCGCCAAGTTGGAAGGTGAAGAAGCCAGACAACAGCAGGAAGATGACGATGAAGACGTAGGCCACCGGCGTGGCGAAGTAGCCCGCGAGCTCGCGTTTCAGGATGGTGAAGACCTTCCTCACAGGCGGCCTCCCACGGCGCTGAGCTGCGGTTCGGGGTGCTTCTCGCCGCCGGTGAGCTTACGGAAGACCCAGTCCAGGCGGTTCTTGGTCACCGACGGCGGCGCTTGGGACTCGAGCTCCTCCGGCTTGCCGTCGAATACGATGCGGCCCTTGGTGATGATGATCGCGCGCGTGCAAACCGCCTCGACTTCTTCGAGGATGTGGGTCGAGAGCACGATGGCCTTCGAGCGCCCCATTTCGTGGATCAACGAGCGCACCTCGTGCTTCTGGTTGGGATCGAGGCCGTCCGTAGGCTCGTCCATGATCAGCACCTTGGGGTCGTGGAGGAGTGCCTGGGCGAGTCCCACGCGACGCTTGTAGCCCTTCGACAGCGTCTCGATCGGCTGGCGCATGATGCCCTCGAGGTGCACTCGGCGCACGACTTCGGCGATGCGCTGTTCGAGCGCACCGCCGACCAGCCCGCGTATCTCCCCGATGAAGCGTAGGAAGCCCAGTGGCGTCATGTCGGGGTAGGCGGGGGCCCCCTCGGGCAGGTACCCGAGCACGCTCTTGGCCGCGACCGGATCCTCGCCGACGTCGTGGCCGGCCACCCGAACGGTGCCCGCGGTGGGGGTCAGGAACCCCGTGGCCATCTTCATTGTGGTGGACTTGCCTGCGCCGTTGGGACCGAGGAAGCCTAGGACCTCGCCTTCGCTGACGTCGAAGGTGAGACCGTCCACGGCCTTGATGGGTCCGAAGTGCTTGACGAGGCCCCGGATCTCGATCGTCGCGCTCATGGAAATAGGAGAAAGGACCCACTGGGTCCGTGGAGGAAAGAAGGGAGACTCGTCCCGGGCTCGAGCCGACTCAGCAGCTCTCCACCGCCCGGCTGCGGAGGCTTCGATCGGCCCTTGAAGGCCGAAGGTTGTATTGTCCGCGGGGAGTGTCTGCAAGGGTGGCCGGCTCACGGGGCGGCCGCTACGAAGGCGGTAGGGGGGTGTTGGGGGCTCCCAGCTTGGAAAACTCGATCGACTCTCCGCTTGCCCGCCAACTCCGATCGCCACACAAAATCGGGAGATCCTCCGAACGGCTTCGGCCTCTAGTGCTCCATGTTGCCGCGAGGACCGCCGTCATGATTCACCGCCAGCCGAGATCCACCCAGCAGGTCCGCGCATGTCACGCGCTAGCGCGGCCCTCAAAGCCCCATGATGTGGTACCCGGCGTCCACATAGATCGTGGAGCCGGTGATGCCGCGCGCCAAGGGACTCGCCAAGAAGGCGCACACGTCGCCGACTTCCTCGGCGGTGATGTTGCGGCGCAGAGGTGCTCGCTCGGCAATGTGGTCCAGGATGGCCGAGAAGCCATCGATGCCTGCCGCCGAGAGCGTCCGGATCGGCCCCGAAGAGATGGCGTTCACGCGGATCCCGCGCGGTCCGAGGTCGTGAGCAAGATAGCGCACACTCGCCTCGAGGGCGGCCTTGGCGACGCCCATCACGTTGTAGTTCGGGATCACACGCTCGGCCCCGATGTAGGAGAGCGTCAGAATCGAGCCCTCGCGACCCTCCATGAGTGGCACCATCCGGCGCGACACGGCGGGCAACGAGTAGACCGAGACGTCCTGAGCCAAGCGGTAGCCCTCCCTGGAAGTATCCAGGTAGGTGCCCGTCAGTTCCTCGCGCTTGGCAAAGGCCACCGCGTGCACGATGCAGTCGAGCTTGCCGAAGGCCTTGCCCACGCCAGCGACCAAGCCGTCGAGTTCGCTTTCGCTGGTGACGTCGCAGGGCAGGATGGCCGACACACCGAGCTCCTCGCCCAGCTCGCGTACATTGCCCTCGAGCCGTTCGTTGGCGAAGGTCAGCGCCAGCTCCATGCCCTCACGCTTCAGGGCCCGCGCACAGGCCCAAGCCACCGAGCGCTTGTTCGCCACGCCGAGGATGAGTCCATTTCGCCCTTCCAGGAATCCGCCCAATGAATTGTCTCCTGTCGTTGTCTGGGGTGGCCCTGGTCGCGGGCCGTCGCGGGCGCGAATCCTAGTGTTCGGAAGCCCGAGTTCCACCCTTGCCGCCGCTGCAACTCAAGCGGGCAAGGCCTGGACTCACCTGATGCCACAACCCCTTCGAGGAATTGATGTGGAGTCTACGTTTCGAGATCGAGCCATCCTGTCGGCTACCAGGGGTGCTGAACGCGGCCACGAGCTCCTCTCTACCGGGACACCGCGCGAGGTGCTGGCGCGCATCGTGCCCGAAGACCCACTCGGGTTGCGGCCGCTCGTGGCTGCGCGTCTTGGCGAACAGGCGCTGCTGTGCGACGCCGAGGGCGTTCTCCTTTCCGCCCAGGCCCTGTGCGCGCTACAGGCCTCCACTTGGCGCGGCGAGCCCGAGCTCGCCACATGGCTCGAAAGCCAGGTCGCGGATGCCCTGCTGGTCGCGATTGGAGAGGAGAGCGCTGCGCCGGGTGGCGGGCTCGTCGAGGCACTGCGCTGCTTCGCCGAGCCTCTCGCGCTCGACCCTTGTCGACTCGCGGCAGCTTGCGCGCGCTTCAACCGTTTGCCGTTCGAACAGCGCGAAGCCTTCTACGCGCTGGTGCTGGACGCAGACGGAGCCGACCAGTGCGCGCGCGCACGCGGCCTGTCGCTCTCTGAGCTGGCCCGTCGAGCTCGCGCCGGACTGCAGCTCTTCCGCCGCGCTCCGGCCGTAGCCCATGGGCACTTGCGAACCGCGTCGGCGTCTTGAGGGCCGCGCCCGGCGCGGCGGGGGAGCTGAAATCCATGGGCGAGGATGTTCTTGCGTTGCTGCTGCCCGAAGCGTCCGCCGAGGAGCGCTCCGAGATCCGGCGAGTGATCACGGCCCTGCGCTTGCTGCGGGACGACGCGCGCATTCGTGAGGCAAGGCGCGTCGAGCCTTCTTGGTGGAATGCGCGCCGCGAGCTCGAGCAGCTCGAACGCCAGCGCTGCGCGCGCGCGATCGAGGGCCTCTTGCACGCCTATCTTTCCGCCGTACGGCCGCCAAGCTCGTTCCTCGATCTCGGTCCGAGCCCGATGGAGCACGGTGCCGCTTGGCGCATCCTGTTGTGCGAGTCCGAGTTCGGCCCTACGCGGCCACCGGATCCTCTCGAACCGCCGCAGGCGGTGATCGAACGCCTGCTGGCCGCGGTCCGAAAGAGCGGTGCCGCGCCCGAGTGGTGCGACTTGTGGAGCGCGCGTGCCGACCACGTTTTGAAGGCGCCGGCCGAAGCCGAGCAGCGCTGGAAGAACGCGCTCCGCTCCGCACGCGCGGGCGGCGCAGGTCCGCAGTGGGTGGCGCGCTGTGCCGCCGGGTTGGTTGCGTCGCGTCTCGAGCGCTTCGACCCGGCACGGGCCTTCGCGCTGCACTCCGCTGCCCCCGAGCTCATGGCGCTGGAGCCCAGCCTGCGGCGGGCACTCGGATGGGCAGCACTCCTGTGCGGCGCGGTCGATGTGGCCCGTGAGCTCCTCGAGCCGTTTCGCGATCCACGCGCTCGCCTTCCGCTCCCGTTGGCCGAGCTGCGCAGCTCCTATCCGGAGTGGTCCGGACTCCTCACTGGAACGAAGCCAGAGGGTGCGCCCTCGAGCGGCCCTACGATTCGGGCCGAGCGCCACAACTTCGGCGCGCTCTTGCTGGGGGCGTTCGTTCGGCAAGGGGGCGCGCCGCCGAGGGTTCTGAAGCTCGACGCAGCCCCGGACCTGCGGGCGCGGGCGCAACGCCTAGTGGGCTCGGCTCCCATCCACTGGGCGCCATGGGATCTGTCCTGCGTACGACGGCTCCATCGCCATGCGAGTGAACCCGGCCCTCTGCCTGCGGCCCTCGCCGGAAGCCGCACGGTCGCGCTGGCGCAGGTACCCCTGCTCGACGCGTCGGGCTGCTCCCGTGGGTGGCTCCAGCTCGAGAGCGAGCATCATCTCCTACCGTGCTCGGCGCAGCTGGAAGCCGAGGCGCGCGCGTGCTGCCGCGCTCTCGAGCACGAGAACGAAGGCTTGGTCGTGGTCGGCGCACCCACCCCCGCTCCTGTCTGGAGCCTGTACTCCCCAGGGGATCCGCGCCACGAGTTCGTGCGCAGGCTCTTCGGTGCGCTCGGTCCGCTGAGCGGCTTGCGCGCTCTCTGGGTCGAGCCCGACGAACAGGGAATCGAGCGCGTACGCGCGATTCGCGGAGGCCCTGCGGGCGAAGGGGAGGCGCGCTCCCAATGGGCTGATGCCTCGCGTCGGTTTCGGGAGCTCCGCGAGAACGCCGGCTACGATTGCCTACCCACGGAGCCTGCCAACTCTTCGGCCAAGAAGGGCGTCGTACTGCCGCTCGCGGACGCGCGCGGCGTCCGCGTGCTGGGAGTCCTGGCACTCGAGTCGGAGTCACGAGGAATCCTGCCCGCACTCCTGATCGAGGCAGCGCGCGCCGCCTTGCGCGCGCTCGAACCCCTGTGGTGGTTCACCGGCTTTCGGGCGGCCGGCCTGCTGCGCGACGGCAACGACCTTGCCTGGGAGCCGGAGCGGCGCTTCCTCTCCACCATCGAGCCCGCGCTGCGCGCGACCGCCGATTCGCGTACGCCGCTGCTCCTGGTTGGCGCCCCTGGCTCCGGCCGCAGGACCCTCGCACGGTGGCTGCACTTTCGTGGCCCGGCAGCAGGGTTGGCCTTCGTCGAAGGCCGGGACATCCGAGAGGCCGGCACTCGCGTGCTGGATCTCGATGGGATCGACCGGGCCACTCAGCTCGAACTCGCCCTAGCCCTCGCGCAGGGATCGCGCGAACGACTCTTCCTCCTCGGCTCGGCCCCGGCCCATGTCCTGCGTGAGCGCGGACTCCTCGAACGTGAGCTCGAGCGCCACATGGACCCGCTGCCGTTGGCGGTACCGCCATTGTGCGACCGCCGCGACGAAATCCCGGCGCTGGTCAAGGTCCTGGCGGGCAACGTCGCGCGCAGAGAGTCGCTCGCGCTGGCTGACTTCCAAGACGATGCCCTCGCACACTTGTGGCGCCAGAGCTGGCGCGGAGGCGTGCCCGAACTCGCTTCCCTCGTCGGTCAGCTCGCGCGCGCGCATTCCGGGCGCGCGATTGGGCCCGCTGACGTGTGCGCGGCTTTTCGAGCGCGTCGCTTGGAATTCCGGGAGCGCTTGCCATCCCTACGACCACGCCCGCTGGACCTCGAACTCGCGCTCGCGACAACGCGGCATGACGTCGGAAGCGAGAATCGCGCCCGGGCGGCCCGCTACCTCGGATGGGATCCAGGGACTCTGGAGAACCGGCTGCGCGAAATCGGACCGCAAGAGGCGGGCAGGTCGGCGGGAGACATGGGCCCTGTCCCCGCCTAGCGCCGCTCGACAACCTCCGCCGCGCTCGGTTGGTCGAGGCGCTCCTTGACCCGGCTCACGCGGGCCGAGACAAGGATCGACGGGCTTCCGCGCGAGCGGCAGGCTCTACGAACCATGAAGCTCTCGGACTTCGACTACGAGTTGCCTGCGGAGCGCGTGGCGCAGCGGCCTACGGAGCTGCGGGACCGCGCGCGGCTGTTCGTGCACGAACGCGCTTCCGACCAGAGCTACCACCGGGAGATGCGCGACTTGGCCGCGTTCCTGCGCCCAGGCGATCTCATGGTCGTCAACGACACGCGCGTGCTGCCCGCGCGTCTCTTCGCCAGGCGCGCGAGCGGAGGGCGGATCGAGCTGCTGCTGTTGGAGCCCGCCACCAGCGCGCCGCTCGCTTGGACGGCGCTCGTGCGCCCGGCGCGGCGCCTATCCTGCGGCGAACGTCTCAACCTGGAGGGCGCTCCTTATCGCGTGCACCTGGTGGCACGCGCGAGCAACCATGATGGCGGCGCGGGAATGGAATGGACGGTCCAGCTCGAGGCTGCGCCCGGAGTCCCCATCGATCCCATGACGGCCATGGAACGCGCGGGGCACATTCCGTTGCCGCCCTACGTCCAGCGCAGCGCCGATGGGTTGGACGCGGCGCGCTACCAGACGGTCTACGCCAGCGAGCCCGGGGCCGTGGCCGCGCCCACCGCGGGACTCCATTTCACGCCCGAGCTCCTGGCCCACCTGGCCGAATCTGGCATCGAGCGCGCCGCGCTCACGCTGCACGTCGGGCCCGGGACCTTCCAGCCCGTCAAGTGTGATGACATCGAGCAGCACCCCATGCACGCCGAGCGCTATGTGCTCCAGGCGGAAACCGTCGCGTCCGTGCGCCGGACACGCGCGCGCGCGGGCCGAGTGGTGGCTGTGGGCACGACGGCGGTGCGCGTCCTCGAGAGCTGTGTCGGACAGGACGGCGAGCTGGCCGCTGGCCGCGGCTCGACACGGCTGTTCCTCCATCCGGGAGCGCGCTTCCGCGTGGTCGATGCCCTGCTCACGAACTTCCACCTGCCACGTTCGACGCTGCTCATGCTGGTGTGCGCCTTCGCCGGGCGCGAGCGCGTGCTGCGCCTCTACGCGGAAGCGATCGCGCGAGGCTACCGCTTCTACAGCTACGGCGACGCAATGCTCTTGCTCTGACTCGACTCGACCGGCGTCGCTACCCCATGCGCGGTGCTCGGCGCCGGGAGGAGCAGAGCTTCGAGCTTCGCCGCCTCTTCCTCGCGATGCGCGATCGAACCGTCGAAGCGGTAGGTGAGCGGAACCCCTGCGAAGACCGAGAGCGCCTCGGCCGCGCGCCCGCGCGCCCACGCGGTGGTCGGGGACACGGCGAAGTCGCGCACGTCCTTCTCGCCCGCGAACGTGTCGATCCGCAGGACCTGGAGCAGGAACGGAATCACCTGTGCATAGCCCGCGTGCAACGCGGTGGCAGCGCACTCGACGCGCACTTCGAGGTCGGGATGCGGGCGCGCGCCCACCGCCAGGGGCACCAGACGCTGGGCGTAGCGGCGTGGATCCGGAAAGCGTGCCAGGGCGGCGGCGGCCACGGTGTCGCCGCAATCCGAATAGCGCTCGGGCCCGAGTTCGCGCTTCTCCAGGCGGCGGATGAGCACCGTGGCGGAGGACGGGTAGCGGCTGCGCCCGAGGATGGCGGCCGCTCGGACTGCCAGGGGGTCGTAGCGCTGGCCGTCGAGCGCGGTGGTGACTTCTGCGAGCGCTAGCCGCAGATCACCCAGGCTGTCCTCCGCCAGCGGAGTGGCCCGATCCTCCGGCAGGGCTTCGAGGATCCAGGCCTCGAACTCCGCGGGCGACGACGTGCGCCAGTCAGCCGGCAGGACGAGCACGGACGCGCGCGGCAGGCCCACCTCGGTGGACCCCTGGCCGCGGCGTGCCGAGCTGCAGCCGGCGAGCATGAGGAGGCCGAAGACACGCCCGAGCGCAAGCACGCGCTCATTCTAGCTGCTAGGGAGTGTGTGCGCGGAATTCTCCGCTCGCCCGCAACCGCGGCCAGCGTGGTCCGGTCTTGGCGCCGGAGGTGATTCCCACATGAACCATGAAATGAATCGTGTTCGGAGCACGGGTTCGCTGGCCTCGTCGGCCTGCGGCCTGAGCTCCATCTTCCTGCTGTTCTCTCTTCCCCTTTCCGCCGCGGCTCAGAGCGCGCGCGTCGTCGTCTCGACCACAGACGACGTCGCGGCCTCGGCCGGCATTCCGTTCCAGGTGACGGACGGCGACCTGGTCGTGGTCGAACCGGGCAGCCCTGTAACGCCGTACATGGCCGATGGCCATTTCCACGCCAGCTGCGGCTTCGTTCCGAGTGACATCGATGCCTTTGCATACCTGCCGAACTCGACCCCAGGACGAGCGGAGTCCAGGGCCTTCTCGCTGCTCTCCAACGAGGGCGGCTTCCTGGACGGCGACATCCTTGTCCTGGCACGCGGCGGGGGTGCCGCGGTGCTCTTCACGGAGCTCAGCATCGCAACAGCGCTGGGTTCGAGCGCCGCCAACATCGATGTCGATGCTCTGGCCTACGATGATCAGGGGCGAATCCTGTTCTCGCTGGCCGACACGCTCGGGACGGTGTTGGACGGCGACATCCTGCGCCTCGAACCAGGCCTCAGCGGGGTGACGCTGATCTTGTCGGAGGCTGACGTCCAGGCGCGCTTCACGCAGGCAACGGGTCTCACGGACGCGATCCTCGACGTGCAGGCGCTCGAGTGGGGCGGCGGCAAGCTGTGGATCGCGGTGCAAGCGCCAAGCCGCCACGACGGTTCGGTCGTGTCCATGGAGGGCACCCCGCGAGTGGTCTACGACGAGAACGACCTCGGCTTGGGTGGAGCCGAGATCGATGCCTTGGGCGAGATGCGGCCGGGCGACGAGGTCCCGGCCCTGCATCTATCCAAGCAGCTTGCCCTGGCGGGCGACCTCGTGCACGTGGAAGCGCGCGGACAGCCCGGGGCGCTCGCCTTCGTGTTCATGGCGGGCCGCTCGGGCTTCATCGACCTACGCCGCTTCGCCGGGTTCGGCGGACTGTACGTGGATCGCCAGGACCCGTGGCTGATGGCCCTCCGCGCAAGCCATGCTCTGCCGATCGTGCGCTTCGACGGTGCGGGTCGCTATGCCGCCGACTTCAACCTGCCTACAGGCGCGGAGTTCGGGATCGGCCCAGCGGGCGAGTTCGGCTGGAGCTTCCAGATGCTCCAGTTCGGGCCCGCGCGTCTCGCCGCTCCCTTCCGGGTGGAGAAGCTCTGAGCGGCGCGCGCTGCATGCGTGCGTACACCGTCGCAGCCCGAGGGATGGTTCGATGGTGAGCGTAGGGGAAGGAGGGCGCGCCCGTGGCGCCCTCCACTTGCCTATTTTTCGACCGGGAACGGGACCATTTGCTCGAGGTCGGGCACGAAGGAGCGCAGCCCGGAACCGTCGGAAACCCACAGGCGTCCGTGCGGGACGAGCGCCTTGGGACCTTCCCAGGCGACGTACGCCCAGTCGCCAATCCGCTCGCCGCTGAACCCGCGGCCGTCCGGCGCGGTGACTCGGTATTCGTTGTCGCTCACGAGAATCCTCCAGTCCGTCCATGGCGAGGCCAGCTCGGTGCTCGAGCTGGCGCTGCGACGCAGCACGGTCACGTTGGTGGAGACCATGGTCTCCGTCGCGAAGGGGCCGCCCACGATCGCGTCGGCCTGATAGAAGACCGGTTCCAGTCTGTCGGTCCACACCGCCACGCGGCCGTCCGCAAACTGCACGCTGATCCCGCTGCGCGTGAGTTCCGGGCCCACGACGGGAGGCGATCCGATCTCGCGAGGCCCCTCGATTTCCCCGCTCTGCGATTGAACCAGCCACACCTGGCCGTCCTCGCTAACCACCAGGAGCCAGCCCGACTTGTTGGGCATGAAGACGGGTGTGCGCGCGATTCCGCCCAGGGTCCTGAGGTCGATCTCCCACTTCGTACGGCTTTGCTGGTCGAGGCGCGCCAGGCGTCCGCGCCGATCGGCGACGATGTGGTCGTCGCCCGAGGGGACGGGTGCAGCCTCGATCCGGTGCGAGCTTTTCCAGGTCCGTTCCGGATGGAGGTGCAAGTGCACCAGGAGGTCGCCAGGCTCGAACACGTCGAAGCTGCGGTCGGCGAAGCCCGGCAAGGTGAACTGCATCGTCAAGTGCTCGCCGAAGCCCGACTTGGCCGTGAACGGCGTGGTGCGCACGCGTCCATCCGAAAGCGAAACGCGCGCGCCCGAGGGCAGCGAGTCGATGCGATAGGGCAAGAGGTGCTCGATCGGGCGCGGACAGACCGCTTCTAGCGCTCGCTTGGCCTCGGCGTAGCGGCCCTTCTCACACAGGCTGTAGGCCCGCTGCAGGGCCGCGGCGTGGGCCTGAACGCGCTCGATTTCCTGCTGCAGATCGGGGATCAGCCCCAGCGCGGGATCGCTCTCGAGCAGACGCGCGTAGGCCGTCAGGGCGCGTTCCAGGTCGCCGGCTTGGTCGTGCGCCCGCGCCGTGGCTAGGAGGATGTCCTGATCCTTCTCCTTTTCTTTTGCAAGCATCGTCTCGCGTTGATTGCCGCGCTTTTCGCGCCGCGAGTGGACTTCCTGACGCAGCTCGTCCACCCGGAATTGGAACGATTGCGCCTCGGCCGGCAGGGTCTGCCCCTTCATCAGCACTTGAAACTCCACCAGGAGGTCGAGCAGGCGCTCCTCTTCGTTGAGTTGTTCCAGCGGCGCGTCCACGGGCACGTCAAGGTCCTTGGCGAGGGCGCCGAGGCGGCGGGCCAGCTGACCGAGCAGGTCGGTCGTGTCGGGTGTCGAGGACGAAGCTCCCGCCGGCGCCGCGGGCAACGCGAGGGCCTGACTGAAACCCAGCAGCGGATCTCCGAAGCGGCACGACTCCTCGGCCGCACGGTAGCTCGCGGACCAGTCCTCGAACGTGCGGCGTTGCTCCTCGTCGCGGGAGCGCACGAGCCGCTCGCGCAGCTCGGCGATGCGCGTGGGAGGATCCTGGCCGAACTCCAGGTCGAGTTGGCTCAGGGCCGCCTCCGGGCTCTGACCGCTCACGCTGTCGACCCAGCGCTGTGCCTCGCGATGGTCGTGGAACTTGACCAGCGCCACCAGCGACAGGACCACGCCCAGCGACAGTCCGGTGGTGTACGTCCAGCGCTGGCGCTTGCGCTTGACCTTGACGAACTGGGCCTGCTCGAGCAGTGCGCGCGCCTCGTTGTGCTCCGGCGCCACGCGCAACACGGCTCGGATCGGGAGCATGGCGGCCTCGCCGTCCTTCGCCGCCAGGAGCTCGCGCGCCGTGTTGAGCAGCCAGCGGCTGCCTTCAGCCATGAGCCCGGCCTCGAGCATGCGTCGCCCGAGCTCGACGCGGATCGGACCGCCCTCGGGCAGGTGGTTCGCACACAGCCGCAGCAACATGCGCGTGCGGCCCGTGAGGCCACGCTCGTGGAACGAATGCGCCAGGCGCAAGAGGTCCGAGAAGGTGCGGCTGGTCGGGTTGCTCGACGCGAGGCGCAGCGAGAGCTCATGCAGCAGCGTGAGCTCGTCCTGGCGCTGCAGCTCGGCCAAGATCTTCCAGCGTCCGTGGATCACGCGGCGGTCGCTCTCGTGGCGGTCGAGGCGACGCATGATCGCGCGCGCACAGCGCGTCTCCATCAGAGCCATGGCTTTGGGCAGGCGATCGCGCTGCCATTCGGCCAGCAGCAGCTGGGCGTCGGCCGCGCCGAGCGGGCCGGGAGGCGAGCGCCAGATCCAGCCGGTCAAGCGCATGGCCGCGCGTCCCGCGCGCCCGAGCTCCATCTCGCCCTGGGCCGCGGCCAAGAGCTCGCGCGGCTGGGCGATGCGCACCAACCCGGCACGCAAGTACTCGCCGATCACCCCGCGGCACTTCGAGAGCGGCCAGCCCAGCCTGTCCGCGATCTCCTGGATGGTCGAGTTGCCCGAGCACTGCAGCAGGAAATCGCGGACCTCGGGCTCTTGGCGGTCCGGGTCGAGCGCGCGCGGCAGGTCGTATTCCGCGAGCTGGGCGCCGAGCCCCACCTTGACCTCGTCGGAGATGCGCGCGTGCTCGAGCAAGAGATACTCGACCGGCATCCCGGCGCCCCAGGCCGCGGATTCCTCTTCGAAGTACTCCTGGTCGGGCCCCGAGTCGAACGGGACGCTCCGATGGCCCTTGCTCGCGGCAGGCTCGGCGCTGCGCACGGCCGCGCTCGGCGTGGGTGGGAGCTGCCCGGGATCGAAGCGGAAGTGCAGGTTGGGCGCCTCGATCATCTGATAGAAGGTCTCGAGGCGCGTGGCGCGTGCGATCAGCGCGCGGCGCGAGGATTCGAGGTTGCCGTCGGGCACTTCTGCGAAGGCGCGCACGCAGCGGTCGCGCCACACGCTCTCGTCCTCCTCGGGCCCCGGCAGGAGATACAGCTGCCCCTTGCGCAGGCCGACGGTGGCGGAGAGGTGCTTGCCGGTCAGCGTCAGGACGCCGTTGCGCTCACCGCGCGCGAGCCCCTGGAGGAGCTCCCCCAAACCGATGCCGGCGACGTCGCCCTGGAAGCTCATGCGGAACCTGACTCGGGGGTTGGTGCGCCCTGCGGGGGAATGGAGGCGGGCCGCGCCGGCCCAGGCAGCTCTCTATCGAGAGCGGTCTCCGCCGGTCTGGAGGAAACACCGCAGCGCTCTCAGGTCGGGCGCGCGCGCAACCGGAGGAGGTCGGCGGGTGTGTCGAGATCGTCGAGTACGCTCGCGCTCCTGACCGCGAGCCCGAGGAGCGGGCAGGCGTGTGCGCGCAGCGCGTGCAGCGGACGCTGCGGCGGAAAGGCTTTCAAGACCGCGGCGAGCTCGCGCCCGACTATCACGGGGTGCCCGAAGCGCCGGGCGTCGGCCTCCAAGATGAAAGGCGCGAGCCAGCCCCGCTCGGGCAAGCCTTTCTCTTCCCACTCGGCCCGGAGAGCCGCGAAGACGAGCGCGGGCACGAGCGGCACGTCTACCGGGACGAGGCACAGGTCGCGCCCGGGGCGCAGCGCCGCGGCGCGTTGCACGCTGCCCGTTCGGCCTGCGCTCCAGCCCCCGTTGAGGCACACCTCGACGCCGCTCGGGGCGGCCCGCGCGATCGCGTCGTGGTCCGCTCCGGTGACGACCAGCGGGCGCGGGTCCTCGAG
>JABFRZ010000026.1 GCA_013140785.1 Planctomycetota bacterium
CGCCGGCACTCGACCACCCCGTCGATTCCCCGCGCGCCGCGTTTCCGTTGCTGCTCCCGCCCCTCGGGTCGCAGGACATCACGCCCGTGGGCCCGGACCTGCGCGGGCTGTTCGAGTACGACGACGAGCGCGGCGTGCTGCGTCCGCGACCCGTCGTGCGTCGCAGCTGGCCGATCGACGGCAGCTCGGGTGTCACCTCGCGCATGCTGCGCTTGCCGGTCGGCGTGCGCGAACCGCTCGGGCGGCTCGGGAGCCGGCTGCAGACGCTGTGGCGTTACGCCGATGCCGGCATGCAAGTCACGGACGAGACGCTCTACGATCTCGACGTCGAGGGCCTGGCCTGGGCGCCCTTCAACGGCGGCGTGATCTCGGACTTCTTTCCGGCCTTCGAGGTGCGCCTCGGGCACGCCGTGCAGCTGCCCGATGAGTTCCTGGTCTCGCCCACGGCACTCGCTCATCCCCTTTCGGGGCTGCTGACCGCCCCGGCGACCTTCGACGACAACGTGCTCGAACCCGGCGGCGCGCGCGCGGTCAACTTCCGCAGCCTCGGCTACCGCATCGATCCAGCCGATCGCTTCCTGTCCTCGACCGGCACTCTCATGCTGCCCTTCCCGGTGCAGGTGGGTGGCGCGCTCGCGCCCTTCACGTGGCGCGACACCGCGCTACAGGGAGTTGGAGGGCGATTCGGCGGCGGGATTCCGCTCAAGATCGAGCGCACGCTCGACCCCACCATCGTCCCCGGCTCGGTCGCGGCCGCGGGCGCGGTCCCGAGCTTCGGACTGCCGCTCCTGATCGAGCTGCGCGCGTTCGCATCCGGCGCGCTGCTCGGCCTCAACGACTTCCAGGTCGCCGTCGCCGCGGCGGGCCAGCTCTTCCCGACCTTCCGCGTGCACTCGACCGGCGGTGTCAACTTCGCCGGCGCGGACGTGCGCGTCGATCCCGACCAGGCCGAGGTGCCGAGCGGCGGCTACGACCCGACTTCGAACCCGCCCGGCCAACCCACGCGCGACCACGACCCGGCCGTGTACTTCGGCCAGATCGACACGGTCACGCGTCTGACGCGCGTGCACACGGTCTGGTTCGACACGGAGAGCAACGACCCCGACTACTTCGCGCCGCTCGTCACGCCGCCAGCCGCGCTCCAGCCCGCGGGGACATCGGTCGTGCTCGAGTACCGCGGCGCGCCCGGCTTCTTCGGGAGCGAGGGCGCCGAGCTCGACGCGCGCCAGCTCGATGTCTACGGCGAGGTCAGCACCGGCTCCGTGCTCTATCCGGGCGACGAACACGGCTGGGCGCGCGACATCGACGCGCTCGACGGCCTGCGCTACATCCAGATCCGCATCACCTTCGCGAGCAACGTGGAGAGCGGACTCTTGCCCGAGCTCGACTCGTTGGCCTTCGCCTTCCTCCGCCGCTGAGGAGCGAGGAGCGCGCGCCTAGTGTCCCTTCCCCGAAGTAGCGCCAACAATCCGCCGCACTGAATCGCCGCTGGCGGCGTTGCGCCTCCTCCCTAGTATTGCAGCGAATACGCGTCGTCGGCGCGCCTTGCCAGCGCCGATCCATCGCGGCGCCTTGTTGGCGCTACTTCGGGGAAGGAACACTAGCCCCGCCGTGCGGCCGCCGTGCGTCGCGCCCTCTCCGCCGCCGCGCGGAAGTCGCAGCCCTCCGCGTGGTCGTTGATCAACCCCACCGCCTGCATGAAGGCGTACATCGTGGTCGGGCCGACGAAGTTCCAGCCGCGCTTCTTCAGGTCCTTCGAGAGCGCCTTCGATTCGACGCTCTCGGCTTCCCAGCTCCCGCCGAAGGGCCGCTCGACGCGATAGTCGGCGAAGTAGCGCAGCAGGCTGCCGCGCTCCTCGATCAGCTCCAGCGCGCGGCGCGCGTTGGTCATGGCCGACTCGATCTTGGCGCGGTTGCGCACGATGCCCGCGTCGCGCAGCATGCGCGTGACGTCGCGCTTCCCGAAGCGCGCCACGCGCTCGATCTCGAAGTCCTCGAAGGCCGCGCGGAAGTTCGCGCGCTTCTTCAGGATGGTCAGCCACGAGAGCCCCGCCTGGAAGCCCTCCAGGCACACCTTCTCGAACAAGCGCCGGTCGAGACGCGGCGGGAAGCCCCACTCGCGATCGTGGTAGGCGACGTAGACCGGATCGTCGCTGCACCAGCCGCAGCGCGTCTTGCCGTCGGCGTGGCGGCGGAGGAGGTCGCTCATCCGCGCAGGGTACTCGCGTCCACGCCGAGCACGAGGCTCCACTTGCGTCCTAGCGCAGCCCTCAGCGCGCGGAGGCTCCGAGCCGGCGCACCTTCACGGCCTTGCCCTTCACCTTGCCCGCCGACAGTTTCTGCAGGGCGAGGCCCGCGATCTGGCGATCGACGGCCACGTAGGTCGAGAACTCGTTCACGTTGATCTTGCCCACCAGGGCGGCGCTGAAACCCGCCGTGGCGGTGAGCGCGCCGAGCACGTCGCCGGCGCGGATCTTCTCCCTGCGGCCGCCCTGGATCTGCAGCGTGACCATCGGCGGCACCAGCGGCTCACGACCGACGGCCCCAAGCTCGGAAAGGCGCTGCCACTCGAACGGCGTGCCCTGGGCGGCTTCGATCCGGCCCACGCAAGCCATCTCCTGCCTGCTGGCCAGGCTCAGCGCCCAGCCCTTCTCGTCCACGCGGCCCGTGCGCCCGATGCGATGGATGTGCACTTCTGGATCGGGCGTGACGTCAACGTTGATCACGGCTTCCAGCTGCGCGATGTCGAGCCCGCGCGCGGCGACGTCGGTGGCGACCAGGACCGAGCAGCTGCGGTTCCCGAACTGCACCAGGACCTGGTCGCGCTCGACCTGTTCCAGCTCGCCGTGCAGCGCGAGCGCGACGAAGCCGCGCTCCTGCAACAGCGCGAGCAGGTCGCGGCACTGCTGCCGGGTGTTGCAGAAGGCCAGCGTGCTGACGGGGCGGTAGTGAGCGAGCAGGCGCGCGACGGACTCCAACCGCTCGCGCTCATCGACCTGGTAGAAGACCTGGCGGATCTTGGTCGGCGCGTGCTGCTCGAGCAGCTTCACTTCCTTGGGCTCGCGCAGGAACTGACGGCTCAGTTTCGCGATGCCCTCGGGATAAGTAGCCGAGAACAGCAAGGTCTGGCGCGTCGTCGGGCAGGCGCGGGCGACGCTCTCGATGTCGCCGAAGAAGCCCATGTCGAGCATGCGGTCGGCCTCGTCGAGCACCAGCGTGTTCAGCGCGTCCAGCTCCAGGTTTCCCCGCGCCAGGTGGTCGAGCACACGACCCGGCGTGCCGACGACGACGTGCGCGCCGTGCTGCAGACTCGCGAGCTGGGGGCGAAGGGGCGTGCCGCCGCACAGCGTGAGCACCTTGATGTTCTCCTCCGCGCGCGCCAGGCGACGGATTTCGTGCGTCACCTGGTCGGCCAGCTCGCGCGTCGGGCACAGCACCAGGGTCTGCACGCCGGAGTTGCTCGCCTTCAGGTTCGCCAGCAGCACGAGCGCGAAGGCCGCCGTCTTGCCTGTGCCCGTCTTGGCCTGCGCGATCAGGTCATGACCCGCCAGCGCGATGGGCAAGCTGGCCGCCTGGATCGGCGTCATGGCGAGGTAGCCGAGCTGCGCCAGGTTCGCCAGGGTGGCGGGGGCCAGCGGAAGCTGGCTGAAGGGCGGGCCCGAGAAGCGCGTGACGGCGTCAGGCACGAGCGGGAGCGACGGACGGGTCATGGGAGCGTGGCGCAGCGTACGTCGATCGGTGCGCATCTCGCCCGCCGCGCTCGGATTGTGGGCGCGCCGCGCGCGCTGGGCCCGTCTTGGGTAGCCGACGCAGACCGAGCCGCGGTGAGCGCGGCTACTTCACCGCGCTGAGCTGGATCGCGCAGCGTTCCTTGGCCGAGATCAGCGCCGCCTCGAGCACGCGCTGTGTCTGGTAGGCGTCCTCGAAGTCGGGCAACGGCACCACGGGCTTCTCGCCGCCCAGCACGCGCAGCACGTCGGCCAGCATGTTGACGAAGCCGTGCTCGTAGCCGAGCACGTGCGCGTCGGGCCACCAGTTGCCTGCGTAGGGGTGCTTGCCGGCGGAGGAGGTACACACGATGCGCGTCCAGCCGCCCTCGCGCGGGCCGCGCGCGGCGTCGTGGAAGTGGAGCAGGTTCATGTCCTCGAAGTCGAAGCGCAGCGAGCCCTTCGAGCCGTTGGCCTCGAGCGAGTTCGCGTTCTGGTGCGGCGCGGCCAGGCGCGAAGCCTCGAAGCTCGCCACGCCGCCGCCCGAGAGCGAGGCCAGGAAGAGCAGCGCGTCGTCCACCGTGCTCTTGGCCTTCTTCTTCGTGCCGGGAAGCGTGCGCTCGTTCACGAAGGTGCGCGCGACCGCGCCGTGGATCTCGGTCAGCTCCTCGCCCGTCACGAAACGGCACATGTCCACGATGTGCGCGTTGAGGTCGCCGTGCGCGCCCGAGCCGGCCACGCCCTTGTCGAAACGCCACAGCATCGGCGTCGCCGGCCCGCCCCAGCTCTGCAGGTACGTCGCGCGCACGTGGTACACGCGCCCGATGCGGCCCTCCGCGACCAACTGGTGCGCGAGCGCGACCGCGGGACAGCGGCGGTAGTTGAACCAGACGAAGGTCTTCGACCGTTTGGCGCGCTTGGCCGCGTCGCGCATCGCGCGCGCGTCCTTCAGCGTGCCGGCCAGCGGCTTCTCGCAGGCCACGTGCTTCCCCGCTTCGAGCATCGCAATCGCTGGCTCGGCATGCACGTCGTTGGGCGTGGCCACGTCGATGAGCCCGAGCTCGTCGTCCTCGGCCAGGTCCTGCCAGCGCGTCGTGATCTGGCGCCAGCCCCACCTGGCCGCGAAGCTCGCGAGCTCCTTCGTGTTGCGCCCGACCGCGATCTGCATCACCGGCACGCGCGGCAGGTCGAAGAAGTGCCCGACCTGGGCCAGCGCGTTCGAGTGCGCACGGCCCATGAACTTGGTGCCGATCAGACCGACCTGGATGGACTTCATGGCGAGGCTCGAGTGGAAGGCTTGGGGAGCGCGGCGCAGGAAGCTACGCAGCGAAGCGAGAACACCGCAAGGCCCGGACGGGCGCTATCCTCCAGGCGTGACCTCGACCTGGCGCTCCGCCTCGTTCGCTCTCGTGCTCGTTCTCGCCTCTTCGCGCGCGGAACCAGCCCCCCAGGAAAGCACCCC